>CAYVPL010000016.1:0-21126 GCA_964453755.1 uncultured Planctomycetales bacterium | reverse complement strand
CGGCCCGTCTCACGATCCATCATGACGCGCGCCGAGCGCACTTCGCCGAAGGGGGCGAAAAGGTCGCGAAGTTCCTGGTCGCCCAGGGAGTAGGGGAGGTTACCGACGTAGAGGTTCATCTGGCGAGTCCGAAGGGCATCATAACGCCGCAGGGGGGGTGCTGTCTGCGGGCGGCGGTGGAGTTTCACCGGTTGCAGGTGGCGGCGCGGTCGGCGGCGCGGGGGCCGGAGCGATCGTCGGCGCCGCCTTCTTGCGCGCCTTGCGCTTGTCCAGATCGGGCAAGGCGGCGGCGCAGATCACCCCCATGACAAAGATCGGGCGGGCGAAGCGCAGCAGCCACTCTTC
Source organism: uncultured Planctomycetales bacterium (assembly GCA_964453755.1). Classification (GTDB taxonomy): domain Bacteria; phylum Planctomycetota; class UBA1135; order UBA1135; family UBA1135; genus JAQBVK01. The sequence continues at coordinate 20,781 of CAYVPL010000016.1, read as the reverse complement.
CAGGGTGTAGGGGCCGAGGCCTTCGCCGCGCGCCTGAGCCGCGAGGTACTCCTCCACCAAGGGACGCAGATCCACGTAGAGCAGCGCGCAGCCGCCGATCCAGATGAGCCACTTGCCGATGAATCTCATGCTTTGACGTCAGGGGACGAGCAGTTGGATCTCGCGCCAGCCGGCGTAGCCGGGGTGAACGATCCCCGCGTCCCGCTGCAGGATACGCACCTCGATCCGGCGCAGGACGAACTTCTTGTCGAACTCGACCAGTTTGCCGCGCAGCATGTCTTCGGGTCCGAGGTCGAGCAGGATCTCCTCGCGGTCGTTGAGCAGCAGGCGGACGCGCCGCGGCACGTCGAGGCCGAGCCCGTCCGTCAGGCGGTTTTGATCCAGCACGGGCAGCAGTCGAATCGCCTGCACGGTCACGCCGCGCCGGAATTCGGCGCGCAGCCAGGGCTCCGGATCGTCCTTCTGGCAGGACCAGCGCGACATCTGCGCGCGGTCGAAGGCCTTGTCCGGGCCGCAGCGGCCTTCATCCTGCGTGCTGCTGCAGGAAATCTCGCGGAGGTCGGGCCGGATCGGCCAGGCCTCGCGCCGCATCGCGTCCATTTCGAAGCGCAGCGCCGGATCCACCAAGCCGCGCACGGCGAGGGTCAGCGGCGCGCTGCGGAATTCTTCCAGCTCGGCCGCCGTGCCCTGCGGCGGAATCACGCGCGCGACGGCCTGCAACTGATAGTCGCCGTTGCCGGGCACGCTGATCCTCGAGGCGAAGCGCGGGGTCGAGCCGGCGCGCCCGATCGCGGCGGGATCCACCTCCGCCCGCACCGGCTCCCCCGCCGGCTGGCCGTCGAGCAGCCACTGCACTTCGGCGATGCGCGGCCGCGCCTCACCGGGCCAGGAAAAATCCTCCACCGCCTTCTTGCCGATGCCCGCCAGGAAGACCTGCATCTCCGGCGCGCCGACGGCGGTGATCGTCAGATCGGCGACGGTGCCGGCGCTGGACCACCGCGGAGCGAAACGCGCGGCGATCGAGGGCATGCCGGTCGCCGCCGTCGCGCGCGCCAGCGTCAGCAGGCAGAAGGCGGTCGTGACTTCCTCCTCGCCCCAGGGCGTGCGCCACGCGCCGTCCCCCCCCTGCTCGTTGCACAACTGATCGGCGACCTCCGCGTACCAGTCGTGTTTGCCGAAGAAATCCACGCCGGCCAGAGCGGCGGAGCGCTCCATGCCGTAACACGCGTACCAGAACCACCGATCCAGCGGTCCGGCGTTGCGCGGCTGGTCGAGCAGAAAATTGTCAGCGCAGTACTGGATGCCGCGCTCGACCGACTTCTTCATCACGTCCAGATCCTTCTTGGGCGCGCCGGCGCGCTCCAAGGCGTTGCGGCAGGCGGCCGCCGCCGCGAGGCCGGCCAGCGACATGGTCGGCGTCGGCCCGCCGTCGGGCACGTAGCCCCAGGAGCCGTCGGGCTTTTGGGTGGCCACCATCTTCTCGGCCAGCTTGCGCCACAGTTTGGGATCCAGCTTGAAGCCGTGGTCGTCGAGCGCGTGCAGCGCGACCACCGCGAACTGATGGTTGGACAGATCCCCGCCGGGCCCGTGCCCGCCGGCGTATTGATAGGTGTAGTACTGCTCGGGCGTGTAGAGCAGGACCTCCGCCGCCTGCTCGATCTGCGCCGCGTACTGCTCCGCGTCCATCGACGTGTACCAGAGAATGCGCAGGGCCGCGTCGTAAGTGTATTCGGCAGGATGCGTGTCCAGGTAGGAGAGCGCCAGTTGAATCGCGGCATGCTCGCGCGGCACGCCGGCCTTGTAGAGGGCGTAGCCGCACAGGGACACGGTGCCGGCGTAGTGATGCACCTCCATCCAGTTCATCCAGGTGCCGTCGGGATGCTGGCGCCGGAGCAGCAGTTGGATGCCGTTCCAGGTGGCCGTGTCCACGCGCAAGGCCAGCGGTCCGAGCTGCGGCGCGTAGGCGTCGGCGGCGGCTTGTGATTCGGTGACCGACACGCGGAAGCGGCCCAGTTGATGCCGCGCGTGCTGTGACTCCTGGCGGATGCGCACCGTGAGCACCGTGCCATCCGCGAAGCCGAAGGGCGCCTCGGCCAGCAGCACCACGACGCTGGGTTCGCCGGAGCTGCCGTGCACCACCCAGTAGGTCGTGAGATTGCCGTCGATCAGCCGGCGGCCGGTGCCGGCGTCGCCGCGCGTCTGATGCACCGCGCGCATGGGCACGCGCGCCGGTTTGCGGCGCTTGCCCGCGGGTCCGGCCTCGACCTCGATCTCGGTCACGCACAGATTGGAGTTCGCCGCATGACTGGCGCCTCCCATCGGCAGCGCCGGATCGGGCAGCGCCTCCAGGCGCAGCGCGACCATGCCGCCGAAGGGCACTTCGCACTCGAGCTCGTACACGTCGGTCGCGGGCGCCGGGCCGGCGGCGAAGATCGAGCCGTCGGCGCGCTGCTCCAGCGCGGTGCCCGCGGCGGAGACCATCCGGGCCGGCCGCAGCACGCTCCAGGGATCGGGAGCGGCAGGCTCCTGGCTCAGCAGGAGCCCGATGGTCAGAAGCAGCATCCTCACCATGTTAGCGACCGACTATCCTGATGCTGAGCCATGCAACGACGCACCTTTCTGACCGGACTCGGCGCGCTCGGCGCGGCCGCGACCCTGCCCCGCCTGGGCGCGAGCGCCGCGCCGCCGCCCCCGCGGACTTGGCGCAAGGCTTGCGGCCTCGGCATGGTCGGCGAAGGCGAGAGCCTGCTGGCCAAGTTCACGCTGCTGAAAGAACTCGGCTACGAGGGCGTCGAGATGGACGCTCCCAACGGCTTCGACGCGCAGGAGGTCGTGGCGGCGCGCGAAGCGAGCGGCTTGCTGATTCACGCCGTGGTGGATTCGGCGCACTGGGCCAAGCCCTTCAACCATCCCGATCCGAAGGTGCGCGCCGAAGGCGTGAAGGCGCTGGAGCAGGCGATCCGCGACGCCAAGACTTACGGCGCCGACACGGTGCTGGTGGTTCCCGCCGTGGTGAGCAAAGGCATGCCCTACGCGGAGGCATGGGATCTGTCGCGCGCCGAGATCGGCCGCGTCCTGCCGCTGGCCACGGAGCAGAAAGTGGCGCTGGCCATCGAGGAAGTGTGGAACGAGTTCCTGTTCTCGCCGCTCGAAATGGCGCGCTACGTGGACTCCTTCGAGAGCCCGTGGGTCAGCTCCTACTTCGACGTCGGCAACGTGCTGCGCTTCGGCTGGCCGGAGCACTGGATCGAAACACTGGGACGGCGCATCCGCCGCGTGCACGTGAAGGAATACAGCCGCAAGAAGATGAACGAAGAAGGGCTGTGGGCCGGTTTCGACGTCGAATTGCACGAGGGCGATTGCGATTGGCCGGCCGTGGCCAAGGCCCTGGACGCGGTGCCCTACAGCGGCTGGTTGACGGCCGAAGTCGGCGGCGGCGATCGCAAGCGCCTGGCCCGCGTGGCCGCGGATCTGGATCGGATCATTCAGGCATGAGCGCGAACGACTTCGACGAAGAGGCGAGGCCTTACTACGTGGAATTGGTGAAGCTGCAGCGCCACGTGATCGCCGAGCGGCAGCGGCTGCTGATTCTGGTCGAGGGGCGGGATGCGGCCGGCAAGGACGGCGCGCTGCGCGCCCTGACGCGGCACTTCTCGCCGCGCGAGTTCCGCATCTTCGCCCCGTCCAAGCCGACTGAGCGCGAGTCCGGCTCGTGGTACTTCCAGCGCTTCGTGCCGCAACTGCCGGGCGCCGGCGAAATCGTCTGCTTCAACCGCTCGTGGTACAACCGCGCAGGCGTCGAATTGCTGATGGGTTATTGCACCAAGGCGCAGACCGAAGCCTTCCTGCGCGACGTGACCGCTTTCGAGCAGCTGCTCACGAACGACGGCATCCGGCTGCTGAAGTTCTATTTCGACGTGTCGCGCGAGGAGCAGGCGCAGCGCCTCGAGGACCGGCGCAACGATCCGCTGAAGCAGTGGAAGATCAGCCCGGTGGACGCGAGCGCGCAGAAACTGTGGCCGAAGTACTCGCGCGCCCGCGACCGCATGCTGCTGCGCAGCCATCATCCGGCCGCGCCCTGGCGCATCGTCCAGGCCGATCGCAAGAAGCGCGCGCGCATCGCCTTCATGCGCGAGGTGCTGGCGGCCGTGGATTACCTGGGCCGCGACGCCGCGCTGGCCCGCCCGCAGCGCTCGATCGTGAAGGTCTTCAGCCCGGAGCGGCTGAAGGACGGCAGCCTGGCCCGCTGAGTAGCGCGAAACCGCGCGCGCCGGCCGGGGTTTCATCGCCATTCCATCATGCGTATCGCCGCCCGCCCTTTCCTGGCCTTGGCCGCCGCGGCCGCGGCCGGCGCCCTCGCCTTCGCCTTGCCGCAGCAGGGCGGGCCTCTCCCCCCCCCGCCGTTCCCGGCCGAGAACCCGCCGACCCTGGCCAAGGCGCTGCTGGGAAAAATCCTGTTCTGGGAGGAGCAATTGTCGAGCGACGACACGGTGGCCTGCGGCTCCTGCCATCAACCCGGGCGCGGCTTCAGCGATCCGCACACTCCGGTCAACCCCGGACCCGACGGCTTCGCGCCCTCGCCCGACGACGTGGTGGGCAGCCCGGGCGTGATTCGCCAGGACGCGGCCGGCGACTATCAGCCGGACACGGTCTTCGACCTGTTCCCGCAAGTCACCGGCCGCCACGCGCCGGAGATCGTCGGCGCGCTCTACGCGCGCGAAGCCTTCTGGGATGGCCGCGCAGCCGATCAGTTCGTGGATCCGCAGACCGGCGCCATCAGCATCCTGACGGGCGGAGCGCTCGAGAGCCAGGTGATCGAACCGCCGGTGAGCGGCGTCGAAATGGCGCATGCGGCGCGCGATTGGCACCAGATCGCCGCCAAGATCGCCGCCGCGCGGCCGTGGGCGCTGGCGACCAACTTGCCGCCCGACGCCGCAGCGCTGATCCAGGCCAACCCCAGTTATCCCGCGCTCTTCACCGCCGCCTTCGGCGACCCGGCCGTGACGGCCCAGCGCATCGCCTTCGCGATCGCGACCTACGAGCGGAGCCTGGTGCCCGATCAGACGCCCTGGGATCGCTTCATCGCCGGCCAGCAGAACGCGATGACGCCGGACCAGATCGCCGGGTGGAATCAATTCAACGGCCCGGCGCGGTGCGCGAATTGTCATACGCCTCCGGTGTTCAGCGACGGCCAGTTTCACAATCTCGGCCTGCGGCCGTTCCAGGAAGACGCCGGGCGCATGGACGTCACGGGCCTGTTCGGCGACCGCGGCCGCTTCAAGACGCCTTCGTTGCGCAACGCCGGCCTGCGCCCGCGCTTCTTTCACAACGGCCAGGAGTCCCAGTTGGACAATGGCCCGGGGCCGGGCGGGGTGGATCAGATCTACGTGGACGGGGGCGGAGCCTTCCGCGACAACCTCGACCCCCTGCTGCTGCCGCTGGCCGGACAGCCGGGCATCAGCATCCCCCAGATCTTCGACTTCGTGCGCAACGGGCTCACCGATCCGCGTGTGGCGGCGAGCCTGCCCCCCTTCGACCGCCCGACCCTCTACGCCGAGCGGCATCCGCCGGGCGCCGATCTGTTCGGCCCGGCCGCGGCCGGCGCCGGCGGCGTGCAGCCGGGTCTGATCGTGGCCACGCCGCCGCTCCATGGCGGCGATGATTTCAAGATCGGCCTGCGCCGCGGACTGGGCGGAGCGGCGGCCTGGGTGGCCGTGTCGCTGACGCCGGGCAACGGCGCGCCGCGCCACGGCGTGCCGCTCAACTTGGGCCTGCCGCTGATGCGCGTGGAATCCGTCGCGCTGGACGGAGCAGCCGGCGCGCCCGGCGCGGGCTACGGCACGGTCCATCTGACATTGCCCGCGAATCCCGCCTTGGCCGGCGCAGCCTTCCACGCGCAAGGCTTCGTGCGCGATGCGGCCGCGGCCGGCGGTTTCGCCGCGACGCGCGGAGCGAGTTACGTGATTCTCTGACGGCAGCGCGGCGGCGCGCCGGCAGGAGTTATCCTGTCCGCTCATGCGCATTCGCGCCGCCACGGAGCAGGACGCCGAAGGCGTGCGCGCCATCTACGCGCCGATCGTGCGCGAGACGGCGATCAGCTTCGAGTGGGACGAGCCGGACGCCGCGGAAATGGCGCGGCGCATCCGCACGATCGGCGTTGAGTATCCTTGGGTCGTGGCCGAAGACGCCGGCGCCGTCGCGGGTTACGCCTACGCCTATCCCTGGCGCGCGCGCGCGGCTTACCGCTGGGTGGCGGAAACCGCGATCTACGTGGCGCCCGCGGCGCGCCGGCGCGGCGTCGCGCGCGCGACCTACGCCGAACTGCTGCAGCGCATGCGCAGCCTGGGCTATCGCGGCGCCATCGGCGGCATCGCCCTGCCCAATCCGGCGAGCATCGCGCTGCACGAGTCGCTCGGCTTTCGCCACGTCGCCGATTTCCCGCGCGCCGGCTTCAAATTCGGCCGCTGGCATGACATCGGCTTCTGGCGCCTCGATCTGGAGCCGGCGCCGGACGCGCCCGCCCCGCCGCAGCCGCCGGCTCCGCCGCGGGCGGAGGCGGAATGAAGGCGCGCTGGCTGCTGATCGCGACCGCCGTGCTCGGCCTGCAGGAGCCGGCCGCCGCGCCGCCCGCGCCGACGCTGGGCGAATTGATGCGCAAGTTGCGCTCGCCGGAGTCGGACTGGCTCGCGCGCGAGGAAACCGTGGACGCTTTGCTCGAGCATCACGGCGCGGAGGGCGCGAAGCAGGCGGCGCGCTACAGCCTCGAGCGCCTGGCCGACGGCCGCGAGCGCTGGGAGCGCGCGCGCGAGCGCTACTTCAAGCACTTTGACAAAGCGGCGCCCTTGGCGGTGCCCGCGCTGAGCGTCAAGAAGTCGGAGGAGGAGATCGCCACGCTGCGCCGCGAGGCGCTAGCCGTCAGCGCCCGCGATCCGCTCGAGAAGCAGCACGTGGTCGAGGAGATCGATCCGAAACTGGCGCGGCTGGGCGAGCTCCTGCTGCTGCATCCTGACCAGGTGCTCGCCAGCGATCCCAAGCTGGAGGCGGAGCGCCTGGAGTTGGTGTTCGCGCTCGACGGCCTGCGCGATTGGCACGCGCTCTGGCAGCGGGCGGCGGACGGCTGGATCCGCCTCGAGCCGGCCACCGCCGGCGCGGGCGCCGGCCTCAAGCGCGAGCCGCCGGCCGACCCGGACCCGCTGCAGGACGAAGTGGATCTGGCCGAAGGCTGGTCCTGCATCCTGGCCACCCCGATGACCGAGCGCGACCGCGCCGTGCTGCTGCAGAACCGCGCGCTGGCCGGCGAGTATCTGCCGGAGGAGTACGAAGGCATCCTCTTTCACAATCTGATCCGCATCCAGCTTGGATTGCACGCGCAGGCCGCGGATCCCAAACTCTGCGCGGCCGGCCGCGACCACAGCAAGGACATGAAGGAATTGGGATTCTTCGCGCACGAGTCCCCCGTGGAGGGGAAGAAGGGTCCGGGCGACCGCGCCGCGCGCTTCGGCACCAGCGCCGGCGCCGAAAACATCGCGATGGGCATGCGCGCGCCGCGCGACGCGATCATGGCTTGGTGGCACAGCCCCGGCCACCACAAGAACATGATCGGCGGCGCGGACCGGATCGGTCTCGGCCACTTCGAAGGCTACTGGACCGAGATGTTCGGCTAGCCGGACGCGGAGCCGGCCGCCGGAACTACTCGAGGCTCTTCTTCAACGCCTGACCGAGCAGCCGGAAGTCGCGGCTGCGGATGGCGCCGCGGCGCCAAGCCAGGCCGAGTTCGCGCTTCGGCTCGGGCGGCTCGAAGCGCGCCAGCTTGAGCCCAGAGTCGGCGCGCACTTCGGCTTCGGCCGCGAGTTCGGGCAGCAGGGTCACGCCGATGCCGCTCGTCACCATGCCCACCAGGGTGCGCAGCGAGGAGGCGCGGAAGTCGCTGGCGGCGGGACCGGCGCGCAACGCGCACGCTTCGAGCACTTGCGGATTCAAGCCGTGTCCGTCCTCGAGCAGCAGCAGCGGCTGGCCCACGAGATCGGCCTGCGTGAGGCTGCGCCGGCTCAACAGGGGATGGCCCGCGGGTGCGAGCAGAAGGAAGGGATCCTCGAGGATGCGCCACTCCTCCACCGCGCCGAGATCTTCGCCGAGCGCGGTGAGAACCAGATCGAGGCTGCCGCTTTGCAGCGCAGCGGCAAGTTCGCGTGCCGGAGCCTCGCGCAACTCCAACTGCAGGCGCGGATAGGTCTGACGCAACCCGGGCATGACTTTCGGCAGCACGTAGGGCGCCACCGTCGGCAGCGCGCCGAGGCGGATCCGGCCGGCCAATGGGCTGAGGAACGTGCCGGTCTCGTCGCGCAGGCGCCGCAGATCCTCCAGGATGTCGCGCGCGCGCGCCACCGCCGCTTCGCCGGCCGGCGTCAGCGTGGCTTTGCGTCCCCGCTCGATCAGGTCGATGCCCAGCGTCTTCTCGAGCTGCGCAATCTGCGCGCTCAACGCCGGCTGCGTGACGAAGCACTGCTCGGCGGCGCGCCCGAAATTCTCCGTTTCGGCCAGCGCCACCAAGTATTCCAACTGACGGATGGTTACTTCCATGGCCGCAGGGAGGACTCCTGGTCCAGGAAGGGGTTGACTTGCGCGGACCAGCCGCGCGCGCGCTGGGCCACGGAGGCGGCGATCACGATCGCCGCGCTGTAGAGAGCGAGGTGGCGGATGATGTACTTGCCGGGCAACGTCAGTTGGAAGGGGAAGCGGATCCAGATCCGCTCGGGCTCGAAGAAGAGCGGCAGCAGCGTGCCGCCCAGGTGCAGGACGATCAGCAGCAGCACGGCGCGCGGAGCGCGGCCGGTCAGCAGGCCGATGCCGATCGCGCACTCGAGCGCGGCCAGCAGGATCAATGCGGTGCCGGAGGGGATCAGGCCGCCCGACACGCCTTCCGCAGTCTTCAGCGCGAAGGCTTCGAAGGGCGTGGTGTGAGCCAGGAATTTGATCGCGCCGAACCACAGATACAGGCCGCCCATGGCGATGCGCAGGCACAGGATCCCGTGCCGCCCCATCCACAGCGCGCTGCGCTCGTGCCAGCCGCGGTACCAGGCCCCGAGGCGGCCGCCGCGCAGCCGGCCGGAGCGGCGCGGCACCGCCGACGCCAGCACCATCGCGCAGGCGATCAACACCAAATTGTCAATGATGATCTGGCCCTTGATGGTGAGCACGAAGGGGAAGGAGTACCAGACCTGCCCGGGCCACAGCGCCACCGGCAGGAACATGACCAGCAGGTGCGCGAGCAGCAGCAGACTGGCCATCCTCACGGCCAGCGCCGCGACCAGGCAGAAACCGATCAAGCACTCCCACACCGCCAGCACGCGCGTGCCTTCCTCGATGCCCAACCCGCCGAAGGTCAGCGCCGAAATCACGCGGCCGGGCAGATAGACCTCGGCCTCCGACACCACCGGGTCGAACTTCAGCGCGCCGAACCAGAAGTAGACGACGCCGATCAGCAGGCGCACCGTCGTGATGCCGTGCGCGTTCACCCACTCCTGCAAGGAGCCGAGGGCCCGCGCAAGCGGACCGGCGCGGGGCGGCACCAGCGACATGCGGCCGCATTGCAGCATATCCAGCCGCCGCAGGCATCCGCCCGCAGGGCCGCCGGCCGCCTGCCCCTACAGGAGGAGGAAATCGAGGTCGATCCGGAAGCGGTACACCGTCTCGTCAGGGCCGCCGAGATCGGGCTCGTCCGCCACCGAGCTCATGGCCCACACGTGGACGGTGATGAATTCTGAGAGCGGCTTTTTCCAACCGATCAGGCTCGAGGCCATGTTGGTGCCGAGCAGGAAGTCGTCCTGGGTCCAGGGCGAGAAGATGGCGTCCTGGCCGACCACGGCGTAAGTGCAGTACCAGTAGCCGGCTTGGGTCTTCCAGGAGGCGCCCAGGGTGTAACCGGTTTCCGGCACGCCCTCGGCAGCCCGGAAGTTGTTGAACATCTCGGCGGAGACCGTCCAAGCCTTCAGGCTCCAGGCCAGCAGCGGATTGACGACGCCGAAGTCAGAGGCGAAGTCAGTGCCGTCAATGGCGTTGCCGCGGTTGTCCGGAAGCAAGGGGCTGGCGGCTCCGCCCGGGCTCGTGTCGCCCACGTAGTAGTAGGCGAGCGCCCCATCCAGCCGGCCCGCTTGGCCCAGCCCCGTGGCGCCGTAGACCTGGGCGAAGGTGGACCAGAGATCGGCGCCGGTGCTGCTTTCCAGCAGCAGATACTGGCCGAGAGTCGCGCCCCCGCCCTTCCACGCGCCTTCTTCCTCAGGTCGGTCCCACGTGAATTGCACCCCCTCAGGCTGCACGTCTTGATCCCACATGAACTCGCCGTAGACAGGATTGCGACGCATGGGCTGGGCGAATTTCCCGAAAGTCATGGCCAAGCCATCCGTCTTGGATGGCGAGTAGGTCACGTAAGCTTGGTCCAGTTTCAGGTCGAAGGAGCCAAAGAGTCCGCCATCCTCGGAACCGAGGTCTTGATAAGGATTGTTCGGATTGTCGGCTTTGCCCGTGCGCGCGCGAATGCCAGCCATCCACTCCTCGCCCATGTCAAAGGTGGCGCCGAAGCGGACGCGCGTGCGCAGCCGACTTCGATTCGAATCGTCGCTGACGTTGTCCTGCAACTCCACGCGCGCCCGCATGTCGGCGTGGAAGTGCACGCGATCTTGCCAGGGGAGCGGCTCCTGACCTGCGCCGGGCAACGCGGAGGCTGGGGCGGCTTGAACGCAGGCGAGACTGAGGAGCGAGACGAAAATCACGCGGCAAAAATATTGCTCCCGCTTATGGATAGCAATGCTTATTCTTATTCCAAGGCCGATCCAAGCCCGGTCCTCCGCCTTCCGGGCGCGGGCGGGTTCCCAGGGAACCTCCCCGACCGGTCGACACCCTACGATGAGCAAAATGGTGGGCATGAGGAGCCTCGCGACCCTTCTCGCCGCTCTGCCTGCGCTCAGCTGCTCTGGCATCAAGAGCGGCGAAGCCGACCCGCCTTCCCCCCCCGCCGCGGCTGAGCCGGCGCCGCCGCCCGCCCAGGCCGACTCGGACGCCGACCGCCTCGACTGGTGGCGCGAGGCCCGCTTCGGCCTCTTCGTGCACTGGGGCCTCTACGCGATTCCCGCCGGCCGTTGGGGCGAAAGCACGGGCCACGGCGAGTGGATCCGCGACACCGCCCGCATTCCGGTCGGCGAGTACGACCAGTTCGTCTCCCAGTTCAATCCCGCCGCCTTCGACGCCGATGCCTGGGCGCGCATGGCCGACGAGGCCGGCATGGAGTACGTCGTCATCACGACGAAGCACCACGACGGCTTCGCGCTCTTTGACTCGGCGGTGTCCGACTTCGACGTGATGGCCGCGCCCTACCGCCGCGACGTGATGGCCGAAATCGCGCGCGCGTTCGGCGGCCGCGGCCTGCGCACCTGCTGGTACCACTCGATCATGGACTGGCACCATCCGGACTATCTGCCGCGGCGGGGCTGGGAGGAGGACGCGCGGCCGGCGGCCGGCGCCGACTTCGCGCGCTACGAGCGCTACCTGCACGATCAGGTCACCGAGTTGCTGACGAATTACGGACCGATCGGCGTGATGTGGTTCGACGGCGAGTGGGAGCGCACCTGGAATCACGAGCGCGGCCAGCGCCTCTACGACCTGTGCCGGCGCCTGCAACCGGACGTGATCGTCAACAATCGCGTGGACGTCGGCCGCGCCGGCATGGCGGGCATGACCACCGGGCCGGGCTACGCCGGCGATTTCGGCACGCCGGAGCAGGAGGTTCCCGCCACCGGATTCCCCGGCGTGGACTGGGAATCCTGCATCACGATGAACAGCCACTGGGGCTGGAACCAGGCCGACCTGGACTGGAAGAGCACGACCGAGCTGGTGCGCCTGCTGGTGGACGTGGTGTCGAAGGGCGGCAATCTGCTGCTCAACGTCGGGCCGCGCGCCGACGGCAGTTTCCCCCCGCAGGCCGTCGAGCGACTCGCTGGCATCGGCCGCTGGATGAATCTGCACGAAGAGGCGATTCGCGGCACGCAAGCCAGCCCTTTCGAAGCGCTGCCGTGGGGCCGCTGCACGCAGAAGCGCGACGGCGCCGACACGCGCCTCTTCCTGCACGTCTTCGACTGGCCTGCCGACGGGCGTTTGATGATTCCGGGCCTCGGCAATCCGGACGGCCGGGCCAGCGTGCTGGCGACCGGCGAAGAACTGCCGCTGACGCGGGAAGGCGGCGACGTCTTCGTGACGCTGCCGGAATCGGCGCGCGATCCGGACTGCGCGGTCATCGAGTTGCGCGTGGCCGGCGAGCCCATCGTCTACCGCGCGCCGCGCATCGTCGCCGCCGGCGACGCCTTCGTGGACGAATTGGAAGTGAGTCTCGCTGCCTCCTCGCCCGCGCTGCAGCTGCGCTACCGGCTCGACGGCGCCGAGCCCACCGCCGCCGATCCGGTGTACGCCGCGCCGCTGCTGCTGCGCCGCGACACGGCGCTCAGCGTCCGCGCCTTTCACGAGGGACGCCCGGTGTCCGCGACGGTGCGCCGCAGTTTCCGCCGCGAGCGGCCGCGCGCGGGCCTCAGCGATCCGGCGGCGCTCGCGGCGCTGGAACCCGGTCTCGAGCGGCAGAAGTTTCTCGGCAACTGGAGCTCCCTTCCCGATTGGGATGCGCTCACCGCCGTGGACGAGCGGCAAGTTCAGGCCATCGGCCTCGCCGAGAGCGCGCAGGAGGAATACGTGGGACTGCGCTTCCGCGGCTGGCTGCGCGTGCCCGCGGACGCGATGTGGACCTTCACGCTCGAGAGCGACGACGGCGCCCGCCTCTCCGTCGCCGGCGAAACGATCGTGAACCTCGACGGCTTGCACGCACCGACGGCGCACGCGGGCGCGCTGGCGCTGGCTGCCGGCTGGCATGCGATCGAAATCGAGTGGTTCAACGGCACCGGCGGCGCCGTGCTCGGGCTGCAGCGCGCGCGCCAGGGCGAAGCGCCGGCCCCGATTCCCGCCGCCGACTTGGCCAGCCTGCCGGCCGTCACGCCTCCCGCCAAGCACGGCGCCACGCCCAGCCCGCAGCAATTGCGCTGGCACGAGTTGGAGTACTACGCCTTCGTGCACTTCAACATGAACACTTTCACCGGCCGCGAGTGGGGCGAGGGCCGCGAGGATCCGGACGCCTTCGCGCCGACGGCGCTCGACTGCCGCCAGTGGGCGCGCACCGCCCGCGACGCCGGCATGAAGGGCATCATTCTCACGGCCAAGCACCACGACGGCTTCTGCCTCTGGGATTCGGCCCTGACCGAGCACGACGTCGGCGCCTCGGCCTGGCGCAACGGCCAGGGCGACGTCCTGCGCGAATTGTCAGACGCGTGCCTGGAATACGGCCTGAAGTTCGGCCTCTATCTATCCCCCTGGGACCGCAACCATCCCGATTACGGCACCCCGCGCTACAACGAAGTCTTCGCCGCGCAACTGGAGGAGGTGCTGACGAACTACGGCCCGGTGTTCGAGGTCTGGTTCGACGGCGCCAACGGCGAGGGCCCGAACGGACGGCGCCAGGAGTACGACTGGGATCTGTTCCACCGCACCGTCTACCGCCACCAGCCGGAGGCCATCATCTTCAGCGACGTCGGCCCGGGCTGCCGCTGGGTCGGCAACGAGGCCGGGTACGCCGGAGAGACCAACTGGTGCACGCTCAGCCCGGCCGGCTACGAGCCCGGCGCGAAGGGCCCGCCGGCGGAGGTGCTCAACCGCGGCGTCGAAGGCGGCAGCCACTGGATTCCCGCCGAGTGCGACGTGTCCATTCGGCCCGGCTGGTACTACCACCCGGAGCAGGACGGCCAGGTGAAGTCCCTCGAGCAGTTGTCTGACATTTGGCACGGTTCGGTGGGCCGCGGCGCCAATCTGCTGCTGAATCTGCCGGTGGACCGCCGCGGCCTCGTGCACGAGAACGACGCCGCGCGCCTGCTGGAGCTGCGCGCGCTGCTCGACGCCACCTTCGGCGAGGACGTCGGCCGCTCCGGCGCCCTGGTCCCGCTGCGCGACGAACTGCGGCTCAGCTTCGAGGAGCCGGTGCTCTTCGACCGCGTCGTGCTGGGCGAGCAGATCGAGTTCGGGCAGCGCGTGCGCGAATTTTCGGTCGAGGCTCTGGAGGCGGACGGCGCGTGGCGGGAAATCGCGGCCGGCACCACCATCGGCCGCAAGCGCATCCTGCGCTGCGCCCCGACGGCCGCGCGCGCCGTGCGCGTGCTCGTGCTCGACGCCGGCGCGCCCCCGCTGCTGACCCGTCCGCAGCTGCACCTGGCGCCGCCGGAGACGCAGATCGCCGCCTTCGAAGCGGACTTCCTCGAGCAAACCACCGTCACGCTCAGCTGTCCCACGCCCGGCGCGGAACTGCGCTACACCCTCGACGGCAGCCTGCCCGGCCGCGCCGCTCCGCTCTACGAGGGCCCGCTGACGGTGAGCCGCAGCGGCACCCTGATCGCGCGCGCCTTCCTGCCCGGCAAAGACGGACTGCCCACACAGCCGATCCAACTCACACGCTGGACGCCGGCCGACCTGCTGACGCCGGTCGTCTTCGTGCGCGCGCCCGATCCGGGCCTGAGCTGGCAGGCCTGGGAGACCGGCCTGGAGAGTCTCGACCGACTCGACCGCAGCGCGCCGCTGACCGCCTCGGGAAATTGTGAGATTCCCACCGTCGAAGTCGCGCCGCCGGAGGCGCAGTGCATCCTGACCTTCCAGGGCTTCTTCCACGCGCCGGAAGAAGGCGTGTGGACTTTCTCGCTCACCAGCGACGACGGCTCGCGCCTCTGGCTCGGCGAGCGCCTGGTCGTGGATGCCGACGGCCGCCACGGCCCGGTCGAGCGCTTCGGCCGCGCCGGCCTGCGCGCCGGCTGGCATCCGCTGCGCGTCGAGTACTTCAACGCCGGCGGCGGGCTGGCCCTCGAGCTGCGCGTGCGCGGACCGGACGGCGTCTGGCGCGCCGCCGCCCTAAGCGACTTCGGCCGCTGAGCCGCGCGCCGGCTGCTGCAGCAGCTTGCGCATGGCGCTCGCCAGCAGTTTGTATTCGCGTTTGCGGGCGCAATTGCGGCGCCACACCATGCCGATGCGCCGCTTCGGTTCCGGAGGCGCGAAGCGCAGCACCTTGAGGCCGAGATCCTTGTGCGCCTCGGCGCTGACGGACATTTCCGGCAGCAGGGTCACGCCCATGCCGCCCTCCACCAGGCGCATCAGCGTGCTCAACGAGGAGGCGCTGAAGTCGTCGGCGTCCTTGTTCGGGCGCAGATGACAAGCCTCGATGGCGTGTGAGCGCAGGCAGTGGCCGTCGGCCAGCAGCAGGACGCGCGAGTCCTCCAGGTCTTCCTGGCGCAGATGGGCCTTGCCGTCGAGCGGATGCCCCGGCGGCACCACCAGCAGGAAGGGGTCGTCCAGCACCTCGCACTCTTCGACCGGCCCCATTTCCACGTCGAGCGCGAGCAGCAGCACGTCCAGTTCGCCGGCGTGCAGGCCGGCCACCAGGTCCCGAGTCATGGCTTCCCGGAGGGCCAGGCGCAGGCGCGGGAATCGCTGGCGCAGTTCCGGCAGGATCGTGGGCAGCAGATAGGGCGAGACGGTGGGAATGACGCCCAGGCGGATGCGGCCGACCAAGGGCTCGCCCTGGCCGCGGGCCGTCTCGCGCATTTCGCGGACGTCGGCCAAAATTTTGCGCGCCTGCGCGATCAGGAGTTCGCCGGCGGCGGTCGGCCGCACCTTGCGCCCGCGTTCGAAGAGTTGAATGCCGAGAATCTTCTCCAGTTGCGCAATCTGCGCCGACAGGGCCGGCTGCGTGACGAAGCAATGCTCCGCCGCACGTCCGAAGCTGCCGTGCTCGGAGATGGCGACGACGTATTCCAACTGACGGAAGGTCGGGTCCACGATTCCTTCTAATTCTGGACGGATCGGCGGAATAGGCGATCAGAAGATCTCATCACCGGCATAAGGGCGCCCGGCCGCCCGCGGCCGCCCTGCGGCGCCCTAGGCCGCCTGAGGAGCGGTTTCGCGCTTCTTCGCCGCCAGGGAGGCGCCAATCATCAGAGCGGCCCCGTACAGCACCAGGTTGCGCACGATGTACTTGCCCTCGAGAGTCAGCAGGAACGGGAAACTGGTCCAGACCTCGTCCGGATAGAAGAACATCGGCGTGAAGGTGCCGATGAGGTGCGTGCAGATCAGCACCAGGATCAGGCGCGGAAAGATGCCGAGCAGCAGTCCGGCGCCGATGAAGCATTCCCAGGTGGCCAGCACCGGCAGGCCGATCGGCGGCGGCATCAGGCCGAAGGTGATGGTTTCGACGGTTTTCGCCGCCAGCACTTCGGCGGGGCTGACGCCGGGGAAATATTTCAGGATGCCGAACCAGAAGTAGACGACGCCCAGGCCGATGCGCACGCACAGCAGTCCGTGGCGCGACACGAATGCGACCAGGGCGTCGTCGAAGGCGCGAGCGATGCGCAGCAGCGGATTGGAGGTGGGCGGGGCCGCTTTGCGCGGAATGCCCGCCACCAGCACCAGCGCGCTGGCGATGAACACCAGATTCTTGACGATGTACTGCCCCTTCAGCGTGAGGCCGTAGGGAAAGGTGTGCCAGATCTGCTCGGGGAAAAGCACGGTGGGCAGGCACATGAGCGCCAAGTGCGCCAGCATCAACATCAGCGCCGGCCGCACCAGCACGGAGACCACCAAGCAGTAGCCGATGAAACATTCCCAGACCGCCAGGATCCAGATGCCCGTCTCCGGCGGCAGCAGGTGGAAGGTCACGGCCTCCATCGTGCGCCCAGGCAGATAAACCTCCGCGCTGGGCGTGCTGGGGTTGAATTTCAGGGCCCCGAACCAGAAATAGACCAGCCCGACGCAGATGCGCAGGGTTTTCGGTCCATGCTCGCGCATCCAGGCCGTGACGACGGCCATGACGCGCAAGTGCACCGCCGTCTGGGACTGCTGCTCCATGAAATTCGGGCTAGAGAGTACTTGCGCTCATGACAACCGTAAACGCTTCTTCTGTATCGGCAGCGGGTGCGGGGCAAATGAAGCGGCCGGCCGTGGCGCGAGGCGACGGCCGGCCGCTGTTTCTCTGCTGGTTACTGCGCCGTGCCGTTGAAGTAAGCCTGGCACTTCGGCCAGATGTGCTCCGCAACGCGGCGGCCCAGTTTGAGGCCTTCGATGTTGTCGGCCTGGATGTGGTAGCCGCCCATCACGCGCGAGATTCCGGCCATCTCCGACACCTCGGTGAAGGTGGGGAGGGTCAGCGCGACTTCGCAAGTCATGCGATCGTCGTCGGACATCTTGCCGTGGAAGGCCTGCATGGCCTTGCAGTCGGCTCCTAGCTCAGTCTCGGAGCCAGCTACGCGCTCCTCGAGGTCGCCGAAGGTGTCGCTGCCGGTGAACAGCTCGAGCATCTTGGCGCAGCCGCCGCTGACGGCGCTGTGGCCGGAAACGTAGCCCGGGAACGGGGGCGTGATGAAGGTCGAGGGCGAGTAGGGAATCCAGTTCTCACCCTTGATCTTGCCGACGCCTTTGCCCGGTCCGAGCCAGCCGTCGATCTCCTTGCCCTGGTAGTAGTAGTGAATCAAGGTCCAGGGGCGCGAGGAGTCGTAGTAGCGCTTGCACTCCCAGGCGGCAATGAAGGCGTCCATCGCGGTGTTCGCCACGGCGAAGTACATCTTCACGTCGCGATCGAGATCGTTGTGGTCGCGGCGGGACACGGCCTGCGCGAAGCGCAGCCAGTGGCCGGACTGACCGGTCGAGCGCGGACCGTCGCGCATGAACTCGACGATGGCCTTCTGCTCGGGCGTGAGCGTGGCGTTGAAGGCGATGCACTCGTCCACTTCCTTCTTCAGCTGCTCGGAGCCGACCTTCGGGGGCGGCGGCGGGCGGAACATGTCGGCGCGCTCGAGGCCGAAGGGCTTGACGCGGTACCAGTAGGCACTGAGGAAGTTCGGGGTGACCTTGCCGCCCTTGCCGTCGTCGAATGGAATGAGCTGCCAGCGGTCAGGATCGCGGATGTCCGTGACGGTGTTGACGAAGTTGTAGAAGGTGTAATCCGAGTAGGGCTTGCCGTCGCAGCCGATCTCGTCGCCGAGCTGGTTCGCGCCGTCGTGGTGGCGGATCTTCAGCAGTTCGGCCGCGCACTTGTTGCCGATGCCCTGCGGCGTGGTCACGTCCATGGACGTGTCGTTGACGTCGTAACCCCACTCCTTCATCAGCGCGGTGATGTGCGTGGTGGTGTACGGGTGTTGGTCCACGATGGTCCGATAGGCGGCGTAGGCCATGGCCTTGCGCTTGTTCGCCTCCGTGCGCTCCGCAGCCGGGCGGCGCAGGCTGCCGCCGAGAACCGTGCCGACCGCCTTGGCGTCGTAGCAGGCCCAGGCGTCGAACATGGCGGTCGTGACGATCGCCATCTGGCGGGACAGGATGGTCGGCCGGGGGCTGATCCGGACGACGTCGTCCGCAGCGTCCTCGAGCATGGCGTCGAGGATCGAGTAGGTGGCCGAAGGCTTGAAGTCGCCCCAGTCCTTGGTTTGGGCGCCGGCTGGCGCGGTGGTGGCCAGGACGGCCCCGCCCAGGGCGGCGGCGGTCAGGAAGGATTTGAGGAGGTTTTTCATGAGGTCGAAGGCGATGGGGGCGAAGATTCTACCGGACTGGTCCGCGAAACCCATCATCGAAGGATTGTCCTGGAAGACTTGAGGGAGAGAATCAGTTTTTCCGATCGGAGGGATCCGGTGATCTGCTGATCGGCCTATTTCGCCGGAATAGGCTTTTTCCGCCATGAACCCCCGTCTCCCGCTCCTGCTGGCTCTCACGGCCGCCTTCCTGGCCCTGGGGGCACCCCAGTCCTGGGCCCAAGGTTGAATTGTGGCCCGCCAAAGGGCGCCCGTGTATGGCGCCAACGGACCTTATCTCCCGAAGGGCTCCCTGCAGTTCAACCAGAGCTTCCGCGGCTTCACCTCCAAGCGCCACTTCAGCGGCACGAAGGAGCAGACGGTCCGTGAGGATTACGGCAACAACGTCGTCAACGAGCAAAGGATTGCCGACTTCGGTTTCACCTATGGAGTGACGGAGAGCACGGCCGTCACCCTCAGCATCCCCTACCTGCTGTACGGCAGCTGGGCGGCCCCGCTGCCGATCGGCCCCCCCTTCCAGCCGACCGAGACCAAGGGGCCTTACTACAAGCAGTCCTCCGAGGGCTTGGGCGACATCAGCCTGACGGCGCGGCACTGGATGCTCGACACCGTGGAGCACACGGATCAGAACTTTTCACTCGGGCTTGGCGTGAAGGCGCCGACCGGCGAGTCCAATTACATGCAGGACTATCCCAACCTGCTCGGCGAGGACATCAAGCAGCGCTCGGTGGATCAGTCCATCCAGCCCGGCGACGGCGGCTGGGGCGCGATCTTCGACTTCAACGGCTTCAAGGACACCAAGTACTGCACGCTGTACATGTCCGGCACCTATCTCTTCAACCCGCAGAACACCAACGACACCCTGTCGGTGGTGAGCAACCTGCTGGGCGAGTCCGTGGTGCAGCCGGAACTGCGCTACAACTCGATTCCGGACCAGTATCTCTTCGTGGCGGGCGCCGCCTTTCCGATCACCCCCGTGCCCGGACTGGCCACGAGCCTGGCCTGGCGCATCGAGGGCGTGCCGCCGGAAGACTTGATCGGCGAGGACGAGGGCTGGCGCCGTCCGGGCTACGCCACCTTCATCGAGCCGGGCGTGAGCTACGCCTACAAGGCTTCGGTGTTCTCGGTGAGCGTGCCGGTGCGCTTGATCGCCAACCGTCAGGACAACTTCCTCGACCAGCCCGGCGACGCGACTTTCGCCGACTGGATGCTGCTGATCGGCTTCCAGTTCAACTTCTAAGAATTCGGCGCGCGGACGGCCGGGGTTGTAACGGCCCTGGGGGAGGGGGATGCTGCAGCGCATGCTGCTCTCCCTCCTCCTGGCCTTGGCGCAAGAACCGCAAGGCATCGTCATCACTCAGGGCGACAACACGATCACGATCGGCGCCGCCCTGCGCTTCCGCGCCGAAACGCGCGACCCCAGCCCGGCCGTGGACGGCGCCGACGGCGAAACCGCGTCGCTCGGACGCTTCCGCGCGCACTTCGACTACAAGTTGAACGAGGACGCGCAGGCCTTCCTGCAGTTGCAAGAGACCGTGTCGCCCGACGGCGTGCCCTCCAGCGACACGCTGCACCAGGCCTTCGGCAAGCTCAAGAATCTCGCCGATCTGGCGGACCTGCAGTTCGGCCGCTTCGAGATGGCCTACGGCGGTGAACTGCTGATTTCGAAGAGCGACTGGAGCAAGACCGGTTCGGCCTTCGACGGCGTGCGCCTCAGCCACCAGAAAAAGTCCTACGGGGTGGACTTCTTCGCCACCCAGCCGGTGGAAGGCCAGGCCGTGCCGATCGGCCTGGATCAGTCCTTCATGGGCCTCTACGGCAACCTGAACCGTGAGGAGATGCAGGTCGAGGGCTACGTGCTCGCGCGCGACGACCGCAACGATCCGGGCGGCACGGGGCTGGACGACATGACGGTGGGCGGCCGCTTCCTGTGGACGACCAAGACCGGGCCGGCCTTCATGGCCGAAGCCGCGATGCAGACCGGCGATCACGGCGCCTCCGACGCCGCGGGCTTCCTGCTGACCGGCGACGCCTCGCTGCGCGCGCTCGGCAACATGCAGTTTGGCCTCAACGTGCTGTACGCGAGCGGCGACGGCGACCCCACCGACGGTGATGACGACGCATTCGTCCCGCTCTA
>CAYVPL010000015.1:0-22209 GCA_964453755.1 uncultured Planctomycetales bacterium | reverse complement strand
CGCCGGCCAACGTGGTCCTGGATCTCGCCCTGCCCTCGCTCCTGGGCCGCGGCATGACGGACGCGCTCGGCGCCGCCGTGCACGCCGTCGCGGTGCCGCCCTCGGCCGCCGGCCGCAGCGTGTGGGTGCAGGCGGCCCAGCACGGTTTGACGTCAAACGTGGTGGCTGAAACCGTAGACTGAGCCGCATGACCGGCTTTCTCGAGGGCATCCTGCGGCGCCGCGCCGATTTCGGCGAAGAACTGAAGGATCCCGCGGCGGCGCGCGCCTTCGCGCGCTCGGCGACGCTGTGGATGATCGGCCTCGGCGCCTTCTACGGCTTCACGATGGGGGCCTACAACCTGATCCGGGCCGGCACGCTGTGGAACGCCGTGACCTCGATGGTGAAGGTGCCGATCCTGCTGCTGGCGACCATGGCGCTGTGCTTTCCGGCGCTCTACGTGTTCGGCCTGGCCGGCGGCGCCACGCTGCGCGCCTCCAGCCTGTGGGCCGCGCTGACCGGCGCGCTGCTGGTCACGACGGTGGCGCTCGTGGCGCTCAGCCCGATCGTCTATTTCTTCCTCACGACGATTGACAATTACCACGCGGTGCAATACCTGCACGTCGCGGTGTGGGCATTCGCGGGGCTGTTGGGCATGAAATTCCTGCGCCTGACTCTGAAGACCCTGGACCCCGCGCTCATCGCCAACCAGCGCCTAGTGGCCGGCTGGATCCTGATCTTCGGCCTGGTCGGCATGCAGGGCGCGTGGATGCTGCGGCCCTTCATCGGCGACCCGGACGTCAAGTTCCGCGCCTTCCGCTACATCAATGGCAACATCTTCAAGGAGCTCGGTCGTCCGATCTGGCGCATGACGCGGGACGGCGAGCGCCCGCGTCAACAGCAGCAGCGCCCGCAACCCGAGGAGCGCCGCTACTAACACGGCTGGCGCGTTGCGCCGCATGTTAGTCTGGAGCGACATGCGCTCCCTCGTCCCCTCCCTCTCGCTGTTGATCCTGGCCGCGCCGGCCGCCGCCCAGCAGGCGCTGAGCGCCGAGCAGCTCGTTGAAGGCCTCAACAATCCTCTCTTCGTCACGCACGCGCCCGGCGACGACGCTTCGCGCATCTTCGTCGTCACGCACTGGGGCCGGCTGCGCATCGTCGAGAACGACGCCATCAACACGACGCCCTTTCTCGACATCAGCCACTTGCGGCGCTTCGGCGGCGAAGAGGGCCAGAACTGCATGGCGTTCCACCCGGACTATCAGAACAACCGCAAGTTCTACGTCACCTACTGCGACCTCAACGGCGACTGGGTGCTGGCGCAATACCTGCGCGATCCGCTCGATCCCAATCTGGCTGATCCCAACAGCGGGCAGATCGTCCTGACCATCCCGCATCCGTCCACGATTCACTATTCCGGATGGATGGAGTTCGGGCCCGACGGCTACCTCTACGTCGCCGTCGGCGACGGCGCCGATCAAGGCGATCCGCTGAACCACTCGCAGCGCGGCGATCTGCTGCTCGGCAAACTGCTGCGTCTCGACATGGACAATCCTTCGCCCGGATTGCTCTACGGCATTCCGCCCGGCAATCCCTACGTCAACGATCCGAACTTCCGCGACGAGATCTGGGCGGTGGGCCTGCGCAATCCCTGGCGCTGCGACGTGGACGACCTGACCGGCGACATCTGGATCGGCGACGTCGGCTACAACACTTGGGAGGAAGTGGACTTCCTCGCCGCGGGCGTGGCCGGCGCCAACTTCGGCTGGCGCCTGATGGAAGGCAATCACTGCCACAACCCCGCGGTCAACTGCGACCCGGGCGGCCTCACCCATCCCGTGCACGAGTGGCAGCACGGCGGCTCGCCCTTCCGCTGCTCCGTCACCGGCGGGCAGGTCTACCGCGGCCGCGCCATGGCCGACATGCAGGGCCGCTTCTTCTTCGCCGATTACTGCAGCGGTGAAGTGTGGTCCCTGCGCTGGGACGGCCAGCAGGCCGTGGATTTCCTCGATCACACCGCCGACCTCGCGCCGGTCATCGGCAGCGATCCCTCCATCACCGGCTTCGGCACCGATGCGGACGGCGAGATCTACATCGGCGCGCAAGGCGGCGGCAAAGTCTTCCGCATCATTCCGGCCGGCTTACGCCTCGCCGTGCCGCAACTGACGGCCGGCAACGCCGCCGTCGCCGCCGTGCGCAGCGGCGCGGCCAGCGCGCCCGTCGCCTTGCTTTACAGCCTGGCCGGCCTCGGCGCCACGGATCTGCCGCGCCTCGGCGTGACGCTGAGCCTGGATCGTCCGCGCCTCGCTGCCGCTGCGGTCACCGACGCCTTGGGCGAAGCCAGTTTCGCCGCCACGGTGCCGCTCGCGCTGCAGCATCGCTCCATCTGGTTCCAGGCCGTCCAACGCGGAGCCAAGTCGAACGTGGTGCTGGAAGAAGTAGAGTAGGCGCCGGACATGTTGCTGCACCTCACGATCGAAGACGGCGGACTGATTTTCGGCGCCATCCTTCTCGGCATCGGACTCGGCTGGGCTGCGCGCTCGGCCGTCCGCGGCTGGCGTTCCCGCAATCGTCTGCCTTAGGCATGGGCGGCCGCCGGCTTGCGCTCGCCAGCGGCGGCGTGCGCACTCCCGAGCGCTTGGCGGCCCTGCAGGCCGAGATGCGCGAGCTCTTCGCCGGCTGCCGGCGCCTGCTCTTCGTGCCCTGGGCCTTGGCCGATCACGAGGCCTATCTGACACTGCTGCGCCAGCGCGGCTTCGACGCCGGCTTCGAACTGCAAGGCATTCACCGCGCCTCCGACCCGGTGCGCGCAGTGGAGGAGGCCGAAGGCCTCTACGTCGGCGGCGGCAACAGCTTCCGGCTCCTGGCCGCGCTGCAGCAACCGGGCCTCATGGAGGCGATTCGCGCGCGCGTGGCCGCCGGCATGCCCTATCTGGGAATCAGCGCCGGCACCAACGTTGCCGGACCGACCATTCGCACCACCAACGACATGCCGATCGTGGAGCCGCCGCGCGGCCTGCAGGCGCTGGGCCTCGTGGCGTTTCAAATGAATCCTCATTACTTCAGCGGCCCGGTCTGGACCCAGGACGAGGCGGGGAATTTTCAGCAGCATTTCGGTGAAACGCGGGACGAACGCCTCGCCGAGTTCCACGAGTGCAACGGCACGCCGGTCCTCGGCCTGCGCGAGGGAGCCATCCTGCGCGTGCGCGGGGCAAGCCTGGAACTGAGGGCGGGCGGCGCGCGTCTTTTTCTGCCCGGCCGGCCCGCAGAGGATCTGTTTTCTCCTTGCACCATCCCCTCGTCCGCCTTAAACCTTCTCTAGGAATGAAACGCATTCTCGTCGTGGACGATGAAATCGAGATCCGCCGCATCGCCGCGCGCGTGCTGGAGGGGGCCGGCTACGAAGTCGCTCAAGCCGGCAACGGCATCGAGGCCATGAACTTGGTGGGCGCAGGGGACTGCGATCTCGTCGTGCTCGACATGGTGATGCCCGAGAAGGAAGGCGCCGAGACCGTGCGCGAAATCCGCCGCGGCCATCCGGCGCTGCCGGTGCTCGCCATTTCGGGCGTCGTCAACGCCGCCTTCTATCTCACGACTGCCAAATATCTCGGCGCCACCGCCACGCTGCGCAAACCCTTCACTCCCGAAGAGTTGCTCGGCTCGGTGGCCGAATTGCTGGCGCCGCAGAACTGAGCCCTACGCCGGCCTCGTGCCGGCCGCTGCGGCCAGCATGCGCTGGAAATGGTGCACGCCGGGCTCGTGGCGCGGACTGAAACGGCCGCCCGGCCACAGCCGCGAGCGCAGCCCCTGCTGCACCGATTCGACGACCTGCTCGTCCTCGTGCTCGACCTGGTCCAGGCCTGCGCCCGCGCCCCGCTCCAGCAGTTCCTCGCGCCACAAGAAGCGGTGGTAGCGCACCGCGCAAGTTTGCGGCCCGCGCGGCTCGGCCACGTTGACTGACAATCCCCAGGGATAGAAGTTCAGCATCAGATTCGGAAACAGCCAGAGGTAATAGGCGGCGACGCGGCGGCCGGCGTCCGGATGCCCCGGCGGCGCCTCGAATGCCGGCTCGTCCGCGCGCGCCTCGGCGGTCTGCAGCACGGCCTCGTCCAGCACTTCGACGGTGTAGCGCTCCAGGTCCAGCGCGCGCGCGAGCGCGGGATGGACGAAGGGCACGTGGAAGCCCTCGAGGTAATTCTCGAGATAGAGAGCCCAGAAGGCCCGCACTTCGAAGCTGCGTTCGCCCGTCGGATCGGGCCGCAACGTCGCCAGCGGCAAGTGCCCGAGGCGCTGGTCGAGCGGCGCGCACCAGCGGCTGAAACTGCGCGCCCGCGACAGCGAGAAGAAGTGCAGCGGTCCGCGCGAGTCCAACTGCAGGCTGCGGAGATCGTCCTCAGGCCGCGGGAAATCGCAGGCGCCCTCGAATCCGGGCGCGGCGCGGAAGCGGCCGTCGAGCCCGAAGCGGCGCCCGTGATAGGGGCAGCGCAGTTCCCGGCCGCTGCAGGCCGCGGGCGCGACCAGGGCGCCGCGGTGGGTGCAAGCGTTGGACAGGAGGCGCAGGATGCCTGCGGCGTCCCGCGTGAAGAGCAGAGGCTCGTCCAGCACGCCGGGCAGGAGCAAGTGCGGCAACGCGCATTCGCGACTCTCCGGGATCACGGCCGGCGGCGCCAGATGCCAGGCCGGCGCGAACACGCGCTCGCGCAGCAGGTCGTGGGTGCGTGGATCCGCGTAGAAAGCGGCCGGCAAGGTGCTGGCCCGCTCGATCGCCGGCCCGACCTGGAAGGAATCGCTCACGCGCCGCCCAGTCTAATCGGGCTCCGATTAGACTTTCTGCGCCCATGCGCAAGTCGCACCTCATCCTCGCAGTGTCCGGCCTCGTTCTGCTCGCCCTCGTGGCCTGGGCCGGCATGAACTCCGGCAGCCTGCGGCGCTCGTGGATCCTGCGCTTCGACATGCACGAGGCGGCCCCGGGCGTGCTCGTGAGCGACGCGCTGACGCCGGAGCAGGAGCGATCCTTCGTCGAACTCGCCGCCGCCGGGCGCGCGCGGGCGGAAGAGTGGTTTGGGCCGCTGCAGAATCAGGCCCAGGTCGTGGTCGTGCACGACAACGATCTGCGCCTGGATCTGGGCATGCCGCCGCCCTTCGCCTGGAATCCGCTCGAACACGGCAACCGCCGGGTTTTCATCGGGCCCAAGGGGCTGAACGTGGACATCATGGCGCACGGCATCGCGCACGCCGAAATCAAGCATCGCGCCGGCTTGGAGCAATGGCCCAAGCTGCCGGCATGGTTTGACGAAGGACTTGCCACCCAGGTGGATTGGCGGCCCTTCCTCAACGAGCCGCTGGCCGCCGACGCGCCGCCGCTGCCGCCCGCGCAACTGCAGGCCCTGCGCAGCTGGGACGCCTACACCGGCGAGCACGCAGAATCGAACCTGGTGCTCGGCAAGCAGGCCGTCACGCGCTGGCTCGCGCGCAGCGGCGGCCGCGCCGGCGCCGATCAGTTGCTGGCCGCGGTGCGCGCCGGAGCAGATTTCGACGCGACGCTGGCGCGGCTGGAAACCGCCGCAGGTCAGTGATGCTGCTGGCCGCCCTGCTACTGCTGCAGTCCGAGCCCGCGTTGGCGCCAGCGCCGCCGGCCTTCCATCCGGATGCGGCGCGCGCCTGGCTCGAGGAGCGGCGCCTCGAGCAGGGCTTTCCCGGCGCCCAATTCGCCTGGTTCGGCCCGGGCGAGGGCCGCGCGGGCGCGGTGGCCGTCGGCCTGCGCGAGCGCGGCGGCGCGGAGGCGCTGCTGCCGGAGGACCGCATGCTGTGGGGCAGCGTCGGCAAGACCTTCGTCGCCGCGGTCGCGCTGCAATTCGCGCAGGAGGGCAAGTTCGGCCTCGACGACCTCGTGTCGAAACATCTGGGCGAACGCGCGTGGTACGCGCGCATGCCCAACGCCTCGACGATCACGCTGCGGCATCTGCTGACTCACACCAGCGGCATTCCCGATCACGTGCGCAAGCCCGAAGTGTGGGCCGCCGTCAAGGCCGATCCCGACCGCGTCTGGAAGACCGAGGAACTGCTGGCCTTCGCGCTCGGCGACGAGCCATTGTGCGCCGCCGGCGAGCGCTTCGAGTACGCCGACACGAACTACGTGCTGCTCGGCTGCGTGATCGAGCAGATCGGCGGCGCGCCGCTCTTCGACCAAGTGCGCGCGCGCCTGCTCGAGCCGCTCGGCCTGAAGGACGCGGCTCCGTCCGACCGCCGCGTCCTGCCGGGCCTCGTGCAAGGCCATCCGGTGATGCTGGCGGAGGAGTGGCAGATTCCCGCGCGCACTCTCGCCGACGGCAAATTCTTCATGAATCCGCAGTTCGAGCACGGCGGGGGCGGCATGTACGGCGCGCCGGCGGCGCTGGCGCGCTGGACCGCGCTGCTGAACGCCGGCGAGGTGCTGACGGCGCCGATGCGGGCGGAGCGCCTGCGCGGCGTGCCGGCGCCCTTCAGCCCCGGCGAGCAGTACGGACTCGGAGTGCAGATCTGGCAGAGCGAACTCGGACCCGCCGCGGGGCACGGCGGCTGGTATCCCGGCTACCGCACCGAAACCGCATGGTTCGAGGATCTGCAGCTCGCCGCCTGCGTGGTGATCAACACCGACGCGCCGCGCGAAGTGCGCAATCTGCGCGCCCTGCTCGCCGGCTGCCTGCGGCGCCTGCGCGACGGTTCCTGAATCGCGGCGTATTCTGGAGCGCATGCCGAGTCTGCTCGCTGGCCTCCTGCTCGCCGCGCCGCAATTCCAGGCCACCCCGGCCCCGGAATGGGACGCGCTCTTCGACCGCGCCTCCGGCTGGACGGGCGCCGACGGCATCTATTCGATTCCGCTCGACGGCGACGACCGTCCCGGCGGCTTGGCGCGCGCCGACACGCTGTTCCTGTTCAGCGACACCTTCGTCGGGGACGTGCTGCCGAACGGCACGCGCCGGAACACGACGCTGATCAACAACTCGGTCGCCCTGCTGCCGCGCGGCGGCTTTCCCGCCGGCATGCGCTTCTGGTACCCGGAGGCGGGCGGTCAGCCGGCCGCCGTGTTCGTGCCGCAGACGCCGAACGCCCGGCCCGGCGAGTGGTATTGGCCGCACGACGGCATCGCGCGCAACGGATATTTGACAATTTTCGCGCAACGCTTCAAGCGCAACGGCGGCGGCAACTTCGGCTTCGAACGCACGGGCCTCGCGCTGATCGAATTGCCGCCGGGCAGCGCGCCGCCCTTCGCGGGCGCCCTGCAGCACGACTGCCCGTACTTTCTGCCAGCCAATTCCCAGCGGGCGGAGCTGGTGTTCGGAGTCGGCATCCTGGCCAACACCGCCGAGGCGGGCGCGCCCTTCCCTGACGGATACCTCTATCTCTACGGCCTGCGCGAGGATCCGGTGGTCAAGAAGCTGCTGGTCGCCCGCGTGCTGCCCGACGATCTGCTCGATTTCGGCGCCTGGCGTTTCTGGGACGGCGCCGGCTGGGATGCCGATCCCGAACGCAGCGCGGTGCTGACCGGCCGGGTCAGCAGCGAGTTGTCCATGACGCCGATGCCGGACGGCCGCTTCCTGCTGGTCTATCAGCAGGACACGATCGGCGACCGCATCGTCGCCAAGATCGCGCAGTCGCCGACCGGGCCCTTCGGCGACGCGATCGAGCTCTACCAGTGCCCGCTGCCCGCCAACCCGCAGGTCTGGTCTTACAACGCCAAGGCGCATCCGCACTTGTCCGGCGCGCGCGAGTTGCTGATTTCCTACAACGTCAACGCCGTGGATTTCTGGGACCACTTCGCCTACGCCGACATCTACCGCCCGCGCTTCATCCGCCTGCGCTGGTAGCCGCGTAGCGCGCCAGATAGGGCTTGAGGTTCATCTTGCGCCGGGTGTTGTCGCTGGACATGTAGCGAATCGAGCCGAAGATCGGCCGCGCTGGGGCCCACGGGCGGTCGAAGCGGCCCAGGCACCAGAAGATGCCCGAGTAGGAATTGGGATCGCGGCCGTCGAGGGCGTACTTGTTGTTCAGTTCGATCATCGCAGCCAGCGCCGCTTGCGGCGTCGGCGACCACTCGAGGATCTTCTTGCCCCACAGCATGCGCAGATAATTGTGAATGATTCCTTCGCGCGCCAGCTGGCGCTGGGTGGCGTTCCAGACCTCGTCGTGGGTCGCGGCCGCCTCCAGTTGCGCCAGGGAATAGAGGTGCGGGCGCGGATCCGCGGCGCGCGCCTCGAGCACGCCGCGCGCCCACGCCGGCAGCGATTCCCAGTGGTCGTAATCGGCCGGACGCTGGCGGCTGAAGACGTGGCCGAGCTCGCGCCAGGTGACCAGTTCGTCGAGGAAGGATTCGGCGCCGGCGCTCAGGCCCCAGGTGCCTTCCTTCGCGCCGTTGCGCACGGCGCCGAAGCGTTCCGGCGACCAGTCCTCGCGCGCCGCGATCGCGGCGAGGATGCGATGGGTCGAGATCATGCCGAAGTGCAGCCAGGGCGAAAGACCGCTGGCCGCGCCGTCGGTCGGATCGGAGCGATCCTCCGCGTAGCGGGGGAGGCGCTGCTCGAGGAATGCGCGCAACACCGCCTGCGCAGCCGCTTCGCCGCCGGCGGCGGCCGTCGGCGCCACGGCGTGATCGATCGGCAGATGCGCGTAGCTGCGCCCGGGATCGGCCAGCCAGCGCGGATCCGGCATCGGCCACCGCGCCAGCACGGCGCGCGGGATGGCGGGCGCTGCGGTCCCGGCGAGGCGCGCCAGCGGATCGCGGCGGGGCGGCAGGCGCAGCCACGGTTTCAACTCGCGCTGCAGGAAGCGCCGCAGATCCACCGCGCGCCCGAAGGCTTGCGGCGCCGCCGCCAGCGGCAACAAGCCGTTGGCGTCCACCGCTTCCATGCGGCAGGGCACTTGGCGCGCCGCCGCCGCCACGGCGCGCGGCAGGAAGAAGCAGGGCCAGTCGTCGGCCACCACCACGCAGGCGCGCTCGGCCAGCGCCGCGAGCAGGCCGCGGCCGGCGTTTGGCTCCGGCTCCACGTAGGGGTAGTAGGCGACGGGCCGGTCCGCCAACGCTGCGGCGTGCTCCGCCATGCCGTCCACGACGAAGGAATGGAACCGGTCGCTGGCCCAGGCGTAGCCGCAGCGCAGCGGCTCCAGGATCAGCAGCGGCCGATCCAACTCGCGGCACCACTCGAGCGCGCGGTCGAGCGCGAAATTGTCATGATGGCGCCGAAATGCCGTCATCCAGTAGAGCACGTAATCGCCGGAGCGCGGCGCCCCGTCCCGCAGCGCGCGCACGCGCTCCGGGGCCACTTGCGGACCCGGGCTCACGAGTCGGACTCGCGCAGCTCGATGCTGCGCGTGATCCCGCCGATCGGCACCGAGCAGCCGAGGCGGCGCAGCCAGGCGATCGTCGCGTCCGAGCAGTTGTAGTTGAGCGCGTATTGCTTGCGCGCCGGCACGACGAGCAGGCCGCTGTTGCCGACCAGCCGCGGCACGACGCCCGCGGCTTCGAATTCCTCGTCCAACTCCTGGCGCAGTTGCGCCACGAGCGCGCGCTCCGCGAAGAAACTCTGCAAGCTGGCGCCGCGCGCGCGCAACACCTCGTCCTCCTCCGGATGCGCCAGGGCGTAGCGGCGACCCAGGGCCGATTTGCTCGGCACGGCGAGCGCGTACGCGCCGTAGGCGGCGTTCCGATTGCCTTCGCCGTACCAGCCCCAGTTGCCGAAGGCGTATTCGACCCACGCGCCTTCGGTCGCGTCCTCGGCCGGCAGAATCACGCCGGTGTGCGCGCCTTGGCGCAGCAGGAACACCGGCACCGGGTCCTCTGGAGGCGCCGGCGGATAAGCCACCGCGACGCAACCGCCGGGCGCGGCTGCGGCGGCGAGCAGGAGGAGCAGCGCGCAGCGCATGGCGCCCGCAGGATACCGGGAAGCCGCGGAGCCTAGAATCTTCGCCCGTGAGTGATCCGGGACGGCTGCAGGAGTGGGGCGAGGCGGCTGTGGCGGCCCTCGCGGCCTACCAGCGCTCCTGCGCGGCGCGCGAGGGGCCGGTCATCCGTCTGCGGCCTGGCGCTGAAATCGCCCGCGAGCTGGCTGCAGAGCGTTGGATTCGCGAAGGCGGCATGGACGCAGCCGGTTTCGCCGCCTGGCTGCAGATCTATCTCGCCGGCGTCACCCGGCTGCACCATCCCGGCTGCATGGGCCATCAGGTCTCCGTGCCGCCGGCGCCGGCCAGCGTCGCCGACTTCATCCTCGGCGCGACCAACAACGGCACCGCGATCCGCGAGATGGCGCCGCCGGGCACCGCGCTCGAGCGCGTGATCGTGCGGTGGATGTTGTCGAAAACCGGCTGGGATCCTGAGCGCGCCGACGGCGTGCTCGTCTCCGGCGGCTCGCTGGCCAATCTCACGGCCTTGCTGGCCGCGCGCGCGCGCATGGCGCCGGCGGCGTGGGACGAGGGCGCCCCCGGCAACCTCGCGGTGCTCGCGCCCGCTTCGGCGCACTACTCCGTGGCGCGCGCGCTCGGCATCCTGGGCCTGGGCGCGCGCGCCTTCGAGCCCGTCGCGGTGGACGCCGCGAACCGCATGGTGGCCGCCGATCTGCCGCGCGCATGCGAACGCGCGCGCGCCGCCGGCCGCCGGCCCATCGCCGTCGTGGCCAGCGCCGGCTCGACTGCCACCGGCGCGCACGATCCTCTCGCCGCGGTCGGCGCATTCTGCCGCGCGCAGGGCTTGTGGTTTCACGTGGACGGCGCGCACGGCGCCAGCGCCCTGCTCTCGCCGACTTTGCGGCCGCGCTTGGCAGGCGTCGAGCTGGCCGACTCCCTGGTGTGGGACGCGCACAAGATGCTGCAGGCCTCGTCGCTGTGCGCGGCGGTGCTGGTGCGCCAGCGCGGCAGCCTGGAGGCCGCCTTCCGCGCCGACGCCAGCTATCTCGGCGATCCGGAGCGCGGCGCGCACGGCGAGGACGCCGATCCCTGGCACCGCACCGTCGAGTGCACGCGTCCCGTGCTCGCGCTCAAACTTTTTTTGCTGCTGGCCGCGGAGGGCGAAAGCGGGCTCGCCCGCCACGTCGAGAGCCTGTACGCGCTGGCCGCGCGCTTTCACCAAGTCATCGCCGCCCGGCCCGGATTCAGCTGTCTCGCCGCGCCGGAGTCGAACATTCTTTGTTTCCGCCACGGCGGGCCGGAGGCGGATCAAGGCGCGCTGCGCCGCCGCCTGCTCGAGGACGGCTCCTTCTACCTCACTCAGGCCACGGTGGAGGGCCGCACCTGGCTGCGGCTCACGCTGATGAATCCGGACACCCGCGAGGAAGACCTGCTGGGCCTGCTGCTTCGGATCGAAGCTCTCGCCGCGGCCTAGAATCTGTCACACGGCGAGATCGGCGCCGAACCCGACAACACCATGAAATCGCCCTTCCTCGCCTCCTCCGCCCTGGTCATCGCCGGCCTGGCCCTTGCGCCGGCCTTCTCCACTCCCGATCCCACGGACGCCGCCGCCCTGCTGGGTTCACCGGAGGCGGCCACGACCTGGACCGTGGACCCGGTGCACTCGAGCGTCGGCTTCCGCATCCGCCACCTGGACACGGCTTTCTTCCACGGCCGCTTCAACGTCATGAGCGGCACGGTGGTTTTCGACGCCGAGAAGCCGGCCGAGACCACCATCGAATTCGAGGTGGACGCCGCCAGCGTGGACACGGCGAACAAGGACCGCGACGAGCACCTGCGCGGCCCGGACTTCTTCAACGCCAAGGTCAATCCGAAGATTCGTTTCCAGAGCAGCAAGGTCACGCCGGACGGCAAGAACAAGTTCCAGGTCGTCGGCACTCTCAGCTTGCACGGCGTGGATCAGGAAATCACTCTGACGGCCGAATTCACCGGCGCCGGCAAGAACAACCAGGGCCGCGAGGTCGCCGGCTTCGAGGCGACGTTCACCATCCAGCGCAGCGCCTTTGGCATCACGACCTATCCGGGCGCGCTCGGCGAGGAAGTGAGAATCCACGTGGCGATCGAAGCGCTCAAGAAGGCCTAGGCCGCGCTTGCCGATCGAACATCTGCTGCGCCACGTCCTGCTGATGCCGGCGGGCATCGGTCTGGCCGTGGCGCTGGCGCTGTGGTTCGGCGGCCGCGAGCGCTGGCCGCTCTGGTCCGGCCTCGCGCTCGGCGCGGCTTTCGCCGCGGCGCTGATCGTCGGCCCGAACTTCGGCAGCGGACTGCCGCCGCGCAACGCCGAGGAATGGTTGCCGCTGGCCGCGCTGCTCTTCGCGGCCGCCGCGCTGGTGCCCGTCCGCGGCAGCGCGCCCGGCCCGCGCGGCTGGCTGCGCGAAGGGGCACCCTTTCTGCTCCCGGCGGGTTGGATCGCCTGGCAGACGGCGAGCCCGGTGCAGGAGTACTACGGCTGGAACGCCCTCGTTCTGACGGGAGTGGTGCTGCTCGGCGCCGCCGGAGGCGCGGCTTCGGCACTCCTGCATCGCGCCGTCGCGCGCAAGCATCCGGCTCCCGGCGTGCTGGCGGGGTGGACCGTCACCGCCACCGCAGCGAGCGTCGCTCTGCTGCTCGGGCGGACCGCGCGGGGCGCGGAATTCGCCGGTTCCCTCTGCGCGTTGCTGTTCCCGTCCTTCCTCCTCGCGCTGACGCGGGATCGTGAGGCGCGCGCCGCAGCCTTCGCCGCCCCGGTGGCCGGCGCGCTCTTCGCCGTGCTGCTGTTCGGCGTGCTCCAAGGTGAGATGATTTGGATCAGCGCGCCGCTGCTCATCCTGCTCTCGCCCGCGGCCGGACTGCTCAACCTGCGCTCGCGCGCCACCTGGACGCTGATCGGCGCGCTCAGCCTCGTGGCGCTGCTGCCTGGCGCCGCCGCCGTCTTCATGTCGCTGATGAAGTCGGAAGCGAGCCCTCCCGTCTAGGATAAGAGGCTTCCGCGCATGCCCAGCACCTTCCGCCAGCACTGGACCCTCGACCCCGAAGTCGTCTTCCTGAATCACGGCTCCTACGGCGCGGTGCCGGAGCGCATCCAGCTGCGGCAGGAAGAATTCCGCCGCGAAATGGAGCGCGATCCGGTGCGCTTCATGTCCGTGCGGCGCCAGCCGCTGACCGACGCTGCGCGCAACGCTGCGGGCCGCTTCCTGAACGCGGATCCGGCTGATCTCGTGCTCGTGCCGAATGCCACGCACGGCGTCAATTCCGTGTTGCGTTCACTGCGCTTCGCGCCGGGCGAAGAACTGCTGGTCACCGACCACGAGTACAACGCCTGCCGCAACGCGCTCAATTTCGTGGCCGAGCGCTGGGGCGCGAAAGTGGTGGTGGCGGCTCTGCCCTTCCCGCTGAAGAGTTCGCAGGAAGTGGTGGACGCGCTGCTGGCCCACGTCACGCCGCGCACCACGCTCTGCCTGGTGGATCAGATCACCAGCCCGACGGCGCTGGTGCTGCCGATTGACAAGCTCGTGCCGGCGCTGCAGCAGCAAGGCGTTCGCGTGCTGGTGGACGGCGCCCACGCGCCGGGCCAGATCGAGTTGGACCTCAAGCGTCTCGCCCCCGATTTCTGGACCGGCAACCTGCACAAGTGGCCCTGCGCGCCGAAGGGTTCGGCGGTGCTCTTCGTGCACCCGCGCCATCGGGACACGATCCGTCCCACCGTCATCAGCCACGGCGCCAACCAGGATTTCAGCCAGCGCTCGCGCTTTCACCAGGAGTTCGACTGGGAGGGCACTTTCGATCCGACGGGCTGGGCCTGCATTCCCGAAGTGCTCGACTTCCTGGAACAACTGGTGCCGGGCGGCTGGCCGGAAATCCGCCGCCGCAACCGCGCCCTCACGCTGGAGTCGCGCCGGATGCTGCACGAAGCGCTCGGCACGGAACCGGTGTGCCCGGAGGACATGATCGGCTCGATGGCTTCCATCCGCCTGCCGGCCGACCTGCTCCGCCGCCTGGAGCAGCGCAGTGTCAGCATGGCCGGCGAGCTGATCGCGCGCTGGAAGATCCAGATTCCGGTGATCGCCTGGCCACAGCCGGTGAACACCATGGTGCGCATCTCCTGCCACCTCCACAACGCGCCCGAAGATTACGAAAAACTACTGCGCGCCTTGCAGGAGCTGCGTAGCGGAGCCTGATGCTCCCGCGCCGCTTCGCCTTTCTGCTCCTCGCCGCCTGCACGACCCGTTTCGCCGCCGCCGCTCCGGCGCAGGCTCCCGCACCGCCGCCTGCGCCGCCCGCCGGCTTTGCCGAGGCCCAGCAGTTGGTTCAGCA
This sequence comes from uncultured Planctomycetales bacterium, assembly GCA_964453755.1. Taxonomy (GTDB): domain Bacteria; phylum Planctomycetota; class UBA1135; order UBA1135; family UBA1135; genus JAQBVK01. The sequence continues at coordinate 8,001 of CAYVPL010000015.1, read as the reverse complement.
GGGACGCTTCGCCGAGGCCGCCGAGAAGTTGCAGTCCGTCACCGAGGCGGCGCCGCAATTCGCCGCTGGTTGGCATCTCTACGGCTACGCATTGCACGCGGCCGGCCGGCTCGAAGAGGCCGTGCCCGCGCACCGGCGAGCCGCCAGTTTTCCCGCCACCGCAGCGCTCGGTTCTTACAACCTGGCCTGCGCGCTCGCCCTGCTCGGGCGCACGACGGAATCCTTCGCCGCACTCGAACAAGCTCTCGCCGCCGGCTTCGCGCGCTGGGATCTGCTGGCCGGAGACGCCGATCTTGCGGCACTGCGCGCGGACTCGCGCTGGCGGCGCTACGCCGGGCTGAAGCCCGACTTCGGCGCGCCGCTGGCCGACGGTCCGGCTCTGCTCCACGCCTGGCACGGTGAGAAGGCCGGCGATCAGTTCGGTTGGGTGGCGGTGGGCGCCGGCGACGTGGACGGCGACGGCGCCGAGGACGTTCTCACGTCCGCTCCTTTCGCGTCGCCCGCAGCCGGCGCCGCCGCGGGCCTCGTCTACGTCTTCTCCGGCGCCACCGGTCAGCCGCTGCACCGGATTTCCGGCGCCGCGGGCGAGCGGCTCGGCATTTCCGTGACGACGCTCGGCGATCTCGACGGCGACGGCCGCGCGGACTTTGCCGCAGGCACGCTCGGCGGCGAATGCGCGCGCGTGTGGTCCGGCGCCTCCGGCCAGGTGCTGTTCGAGGTGCGCGGCGAGGAGCCTGGCGCGCAATTCGGCCGCGAGGTTTCCGAGGCGGGGGACTGGAATGCCGACGGCACGCCGGATCTCCTGCTCAGCATTCCCGAGCACGATGCCGGCCGCGGCGCGCTCGAAGTCCGATCCGGCCGCGATGGCAGCGTCCTGCACCGGATGGTCGGCGAGGCGCAAGGCGATCATTTCGCTTCGGCGCTCTGCACCGGCGGCCGGGAGGGCCAGCGCCTGCTCGTGGTCGGCGCGATGGACGCGGGCGCGGGGCAGCGCGGGCGGCTGATCGTCTATGACGCGCCGTCGGGCCGCGAGCGCTTCCGGCGCGAGGCCGCCGCGGAAGGCGTCAACTTCGGCCGCTTCTTCGCCTCCGTGCCGGGCGATTGCAACGGCGACGGACACGACGACGTCTACGCCGTGGACTTCGAGTCGAACGCGGGCGGTCCGAACAGCGGCGAAGTCCTGCTGTTGTCCGGCCGCGACGGCAGCCTGCTCCATCGCTTCGTCGGACAACCCGGCGACGGCCTCGGCATCGGCGACGCGATCGCCGGCGACGTGGACGGCGACGGCTGCGCCGATCTCCTGACTGGCGCATGGAATTGCTCCGACGCCGCGGCGCTCGGCGGCGCGGCCTTTCTGACGAGCGGCCGCACCGGACGCGTGCTGCGCAGCCTGGTGTGCCGCATCCCGGGCGCCACCTTCGGCTTCGACAGCACCACCATCGCCCGGCGCGCCGGCGAGACCGGGCGCGACTTTCTGATCAGCGCCGCCTGGACCGCGGCGGCCGGCCCGCAGACCGGCAGCGTTTATCTCTTCTCGGGACGCTAGTTCTGGCGCACGACGCTCCAGCCGCGCGTGCGCAGGAGTTCGACGACGCTGTCCTCGCCGAGAAAGTGCAAGGTGCCGAGGGCGAAGAACACCGGCTGCCCGCCGGCTTCGCGCAAGATGCGGTCGGCGCGCTCGGCCATGCGCCGGTTGCGCACCGTGAAGAGCGCGTCCCACCAGCGCACTTGGGCGGGGTCGTTGCGATCGAGGCTCTCGTCGTTCATGCGCAGCAGGGCGGATTCGTCGCCGCGCAGCCAGGCTTCGTAGAGCTCGAGCAGCCGGTTGCGGCCGGCGCGCGCGTCTTCCTCCAGCCGCGTGAGCGCCACCTCCAGCAAGTGCACGTGGTCGGCTTCCGAGCCGCTGCTGATGGCCGCGACTTGCTCGGCCACCGTCTCGATCGCGCCGAGCCGGAGGCCGGCGCCTGCGGCCCGCTGCCGGATGACTTCGTCGAGCGCCGGTCCGTGGCGCAGCAACTCGATGGCGTCGAGTTGTCCCAGCATGACCGTGGCCAGCCAAGGGCGCAGTCCGTCGAACTCGCGCATGGTCAGCCGGCGCTCCTGCAGATAGCCGGCTAGCCGCTGGTGGAGTTGCGGGGGGATGAGATCCGGCAGGCGCACCGTCGGCGGCAGATTGCCGGCTTGCAGCAGCGCGGTGCTGGCCGCCAAGCCGCCTTCGATCTCGGTGTAGACCGCCGTGGAGTCCAGCAAGGCGGCTTCGACTGCCGCGGGCAGCCGCACCGCGCGCGGCTCGCTGACGTGCATGGTGCCGTAGAGCCAGCCGTTGCCCGCCGCCCCTTCGATTCGCCACAAAAAGGGCGTGGCGGCGCTGGCCGGCGCCGGCGGATCGCCGCCGCAGGCCGCGGCGGCGAGCGAGAGGATGGCGCAGGCGATGCGCATGCGGGCGCGCGGTGAACTCACGGCGGCAGAATGAGCGCGCCGGCCGCGGGCGGCAAGCGCGCGCGCCGCCGAAAGTCCGATCGCGCCGAAAAAAGTCGCGTTGGAGCGCGGCCCGCGGAATATCATGCGCGCATCGCCCGCGCCCACGCCGGCGCAGACCCTGGAATCAGCCCCTCACGTGAACCCGTCCACGCAGCGCGCCGCCCCCGCGACTGGCGCCGCGGATCCCGCGTCCGCCCCCGCTCCCGCACAGCCTCAGCCTTCGGCGCCGACTCCGGCGCGCAACGGCAATGGTCAGACCAGCGCGCCGCCTGCGGCGCCTTGGACCGTCGGCGAGGCGGGCTCGCTCTACAACGTCGGCGGCTGGGGCCAGGGCTACTTCCGCGTCGGCGAGAACGGCCACCTGCTCGTGGATCCGGATCGCGACGGCCGCAACGCGGTGTCGCTCTTCGAAGTGGTCGAAGGCCTGCGCGAGCGCGGCTTCGCCACGCCGGTGATGCTGCGCTTCTCGGATCTGCTGCGCAACCGCCTCGCCGATCTGGCCGGCGCGTTCCAGCGCGCGATGGCCGCGCACGAATATCAAGCGCGCTACCACGCGGTCTATCCCATCAAGGTCAATCAGCAGCGCCACCTGGTCGAGGAAGTGCTGAGCTTCGGCGAGCAGCACGGCTTCGGACTGGAGGTCGGCAGCAAGCCGGAGCTGCTGGCGGTCATGTCCATGACCGCGCAGACCGCGCAGCGCCTGATCATCTGCAACGGCTTCAAGGACGACCGCTACATCGAGGCGGTCATCCTCTCGACCAAGATCGGGCGCAACATCATCCCGGTGGTGGAGAGCCTGGGCGAACTGCGGCTGATCATCAAGTACGCCGAAAAGTACGGCGTGCGGCCGCAGATCGGCGCGCGCGTGAAGCTGGCCAGCCAGGGCGCCGGCCGCTGGCGCGAAAGCGCCGGCCATCGGGCCAAATTCGGCCTGCTGGTCAACGAATTGCTCGAAATGACCGAATTGCTGCGCGAGCACGGCATGCTGGACTGCCTGCGCCTGCTGCACTGCCACGTCGGCAGCCAGATCCACGAGATCCGGCTGGTCAAGAACATCATCAACGAGCTGGGGCACATCTACGCGGACCTCTCGCGCATGGGCGCCGGCCTCCAGTACCTGGACATCGGCGGCGGCCTCGGCGTGGACTACGACGGCACGCAGCGCAGCGTCGAGTCGTCCATGAACTACACGCTCGACGAGTACGCGAGCGACGTGGTGTTCCGCATCAGCAACGTGTGCCGCCAGATCGGCATCCCGCATCCGCACATCATCACCGAGTGCGGGCGCGCCATGGTCGCCTACAACAGCGTGCTGATCTTCAACACGCTGGGGCGCGCCAGCATCGAGTCCATCGCGCGCGACGACATCACGCTCGAAGAGTGGACCGGCAACGGCCGCCCGCCGCTGCCGCTGATGGACCTCTACGACGCCTACCGCAACGTGGACGAGCGCAACTACATGGAGCGCTATCACGACGCGGTGCAGGCGCGCGACGAGGCCATGAACCTGTTCAGCCTCGGCTACCTGGACCTGCGCGGCCGCGCGCTGGTCGAGCGCATGTTCTGGTCCACGATGGTGAAGGTGCGCAACTTCATGCGCGCCGATCCGGAGGATTTCCCGGAGAAGGAGGAGGTCGAGACCATGCTGTCCGACACCTACTTCTGCAATTTCTCCCTGTTCCAGTCGCTGCCGGACTCGTGGGCCATTGACCAACTCTTCCCGGTGATGCCGATTCACCGTCTGGACGAGGAGCCCACGCGCAAGGCCGTGCTGGCCGACATCACCTGCGACAGCGACGGCAAGATCGACCGCTTCGTCTCGCAGGGCCCGGCCAAGGGCATGCTGGAGCTGCACCCGCTGCGCGAAGGCGAGGAGTACTACCTCGGCGTGTTCCTGGTGGGCGCCTACCAGGAGACCCTCGGCGACCTCCACAACCTGTTCGGCGACACGCACGTCGCCCACATTTCGGTGGACGAGGAAGGCGACTGGTACATCGAGGAAGTGGTGCCCGGCGACACCGTGCGCGAAGTGCTCGGCTACGTCCAGTACGAGCTCGAGCATCTGGCGTCCTTCCTGCGCCGCGACTGCGAGCGCGCCGTGCGTGAGAAGAAGCTGACCGTCTCCGAGAGCCAGGTCCTGCTGCGCTTCTACGAGTCCGGCCTCAACGGCTACACGTATCTCGAGCGCGAAGACCTGCCGCCGCAGTAGCGCGGCTCATTCTTCTGCGCTGCCGAGACTGGCCGCCGCCTCCGCCACCCGCGCGGCTGGCGGCGGGGCGAGGCGGAAGGCTTGCGCGCTGCCGGACTCGAGCACTTCGACGTACTGGGCCGGCTCGTCTTCGGCGCGCGGCACCCACGCGAAATTCCACCAGCCGGAGGCGGGCTGATCCGCGTCCGCGGGCGCGACCAGGAACTCGACGCGGAAGCGTCCGGTGCGCGCGACCAGGAGATCGGCGCCGCCGGGGCCGAACAGAGCGCGCGCGCCTCTGGTCCACGAGCCGGGATCGTCCTCGGGGAAGAGAAAGACCCCCAGACGGAAGCCCGGTCCCGCGTCGGCCGTTCCATCCAGGCTGATGCGCACCGGCAAGCCGGCTGGCAGTTCGACCTCCTCGCGCGGACGGAGCGGCGTGAACCGGGTTTCGCGGCAGCCGACCGCCGTGACCACCACTTCGCCGAGCGGGGCGGCGGCGATCAGGCTCACGGTGCCATCCCAACCGTAGGAAACGGCCTCGGGATGCGCCGCCGGCCAGGCTTGCAGATCCTCGAGAATCCACCCCCCGGCGGCGCGCGCCTGCACGATGCAGCCGTGCAGTTTGCCGCGCAGATCGATCGGATCGAGGCGCGGATCGGGAGGCGCTGCGCCGATCTGCAGTCCGGCCAGGCGCAGGATCTCGCCGTCGTCGGCGATCAGTCCGGGCGCGCTGATCACCAGATCGGCCATGCCGGCCGGCGCGCCTTCCATGTGGAAGCGGCCCGAGTCCGGATCCACGCTGACGCCCAGCGGCGGCGAGCCCGCGTCGAGGCTGAGATATTGCAACTGCAAAGCCAGACGTGAGAGATCCACGCCCGGGTCGGCCAACAGGCGGCCGGCGAGGCCGAAGCTGGAAGTCAGACGAATCTCGACGCCGGTGGCGCCGGGCGCCACGGTCACGCTCTCGCTCAAGTGGCCGTCGGCCTGCACCTCCAGCGTCAGTTCCGGCTCGCTCCACGCGCCCGTGAGCGTGAAGCCTCCCAGAAGGTCGGTGAGGCGGCTGCGCTCGTAGTCGGCTTCCAGATAAACGTCATCCAACAGCGCGAAGTCGGTGACGCGCCGGTGCATCGGCACCACGCGGGCGCCCACCAAAGGCGCGCCGCTCGCATCCAGCACGCGGCCGCTGGCCAGCAGCGGGGATTCGAGCAGGCGCACGATCCCCAACTCGCTCTCGCCGGGGCGCAGCGCCTGATCGAGCGCGGTGCGGGCCGTGAGTTCCGGCAGTCCGTCCGCGGCCGGCCGTTCCCAGAGGATGGCCAGCGCCTGCTCCTCGGCCGCCACGGGCCGCAGCGCCAGGCGCACGCGGCCGGAAGCGTCGGTGCGCGTCTCCTGATCGTTGCGCCGATCCACTTGATCGTCCTGCATGAGGAAGCGCACTTTGAGCGGCTGATTCGCCAGCGGCCGGCCGTCGCGGTCCTGCGCTTGCGCCAGCAGAATGGGATAGTCGCGCTGCTCGGTGAGGACGATTTCCACCGTCTCGCCGGCGCGCTGCGGTCCGGGCCGGCGCGCGACGCTGGCCTGCGGCGCGCCCGGGAACACCGCCGAAGCCTGGAGGCTGAGCCCGATGCCGACGCGCTCGAAGAGGATGGATCCCGATTCCGTGCGGCCGGAGAGCGCGTCGAATCCGGGCATGCCCGGCGCCAGCCAGTCGTCGTCGTCCTCCGGATTCACGCGCGCCTTCGCCAGCGCCACCAGCAGCGGCGCCTGCGCCGGCGTGCCGTCGGGGTTGCGCAGCAGCACGCGCACGCTGCCGTGCGGCGGCAGCACGAGGTCGATCGGCTCTGCGGGCAGATTCGCGACGTCCACCGGCACGGCGACGGCGGTGGCCAGCACCGTCGCCAGCGCAGCGCTGTGGCTGGCGCCTTCCATGGGGGAGAACAGGCGCGCGAACGCCGCGGCTTTGGCGATGCGGCCGATGCCGTCATCGCCGGTGCGCGCGCGCAGGAGGTCGAAACTGAAGTAGTCGCCGGAACCGACGCGCAGGGCGACCATGATCCCGGCGACGGGACGGCCGGCATCGTCGCGGACGCGGATCAGCAAGTCCGGCGCCTCTTCGACTTCGATCGGGACGCGGCCGCCTGGGCCGCTGCGCTGCCGCATTTCGCGCCATTCGCCGAGGCCGAAGAGCGTGCCCTGGCGCGCCATCAGCACCGTGTTGTCGTTGGGCGGCGGCACGCGCGCGATGCCGGCCGCGTCGGCGCGGTGTTTGACGCCGAATTTTTCGATGAAGGCGTCCACGGAGGCGCCGAGGAAAAACTCTTCGGCAGCCTCGCGCTCCTGCTCCTCGCGCAGGGTGAGAACCAGGACTTCGGCGCCGGGCACGGGGATTCCGTCGGCGCGCCGCAGCACGAGAATTTCGACGAGTTTGCGCTCGTCCTGCGGGGGCGGCGCGGTCCGGGGATCGGCGTCTGCGCGCTCGATCCCGCCGGGCTCCTGGCCGGAGGTCGCGCCCGGCGCCGGCGGCTGCGCTGCGCCCGGCGCCGGCGCCGCGTCGGCAGCGCCCGCTCCGATGGAGTGCGCCTGCGGCCTGCCCTCGCCGGGCCTGTCCAGCAGCAGGAGCAAAAGCGCAAGGGCTCCGGCCAGGAGCAGCAGGGGCAGCGCCCAACGTCGCATGACATCAGACTAACCTGTGCACTGTGGGCGGCGCCGGCTCCGGCTACGATTGCGGCCCGCTTCGGCGGACCATGGAACCCAGCTCGCATGCGGCCAGGCAGAGACCGGCGCTCGAAGAGGCGCTGCGCCAGCGCATTCTGGTGCTGGACGGCGCCACCGGCACGCAGATCCAGGCCCACCGCCTGACCGAGGCGGATTATCGGGGCGAGCGCTTTCGGGATTGGCCGCGGCCGCTGCAGGGCAATCACGATCTGCTCTGCCTGACGCGCCCCGACGTGGTCGCGGCCGTGCACCGCGCCTATCTGGAGGCCGGCGCCGATCTGATCGAGACCAACACGTTCAACGCGCAGGCGATCTCGCAGGCCGACTACGGCACGGAGTCCTTCAGCCGGGAGATCAACGAGGCGGCGGCGCGCATCGCCCGCACCGAGGCCGACGCGTGCACCGCGCGCGATCCGGCGCGGCCGCGCTACGTGGCCGGTTCGATCGGTCCGACCAACCGCACGGCCTCGCTGTCTTCCAAGGTGGACGATCCGGGCGCCCGCCAGACCGACTTCGATCAATTGCGCGCGGCCTACGCCGAGCAGGCGCGCGGCCTGCTCGACGGCGGCGCCGACCTGCTGCTGGTCGAGACCATCTTTGACACTTGGAACGCG
>CAYVPL010000014.1:0-24236 GCA_964453755.1 uncultured Planctomycetales bacterium | reverse complement strand
TTGTTGTCGGTGGAAGTCCAGCCGGCCGCCGCGCCGATGCCGCCCGGGCCCTGGCAGTGCACGCGGTTGGGGCCATTGGCGGTGCAGACGGCCAGGTCTAGGTCGCCGTCGCCGTCCGCGTCGCTGAAGCCGACGTCCATGCAGTGATCCATCTGCGCGGACAGCCAGCCCGGGCTGGTCTGCAGGGTTCCGCCCTGGTTGTAATAAATGCGATTCTGGTCCGGCGCGGCGTTGTAGGGCTCGCCGGTGGCGACGGCCAGATCCAGATCGCCGTCGGCGTCGGCGTCGCCGAGCGCGCAGGAGAAACTGTAGAAGCGGTCGGCCGAAGACCACGACGGCGAAGTCTCGAGCGCTCCGCCCAGATTGCGATACAACTTCACGCGCCCCTTCTGGCTGAATCCGGCCGGGCCCAGGAAGACCGACACCGCCACGTCCTCCCAGCCGTCGCCGTCCACGTCGCCGACGGCGAGATGGCCGTGGTAGTCCACGTCGGAGGACTGCCACTGCGGATTGACCGGATAGTTGCCGGCGCCGTCGTTGTAATAGACCTCCACGCGCTGGCGCAGAATGTCGTTGCCGTTGGCCACGACGAAGTCCAGCCAGCCGTCGCGGTCCAGATCGGCAAAGGCGCCGCCGGTGGTCACCCCGCCCGGATAGGACTGCCAACCGGCGGCAGCGGGCAAAGGAACGGGACCCTGGAGAGAGGCGAGCAGGAGCATGAACATCGCATCAGCCTACAGCACTACTGCGGCGATCCCGGGCTCAAGCGCAGATTGCGGAAGGAAACCGGCTGGCCGTGGTCCTGCAGCATCAGCGGCAGCTCCTGCGGCCCTTCGGGCTGACCGGCGCCGGTCTTGGCGCTGAGCTCGGCATCGTCATGGACAAGGCGGCCGTTGTGCCAGACCGTGAGGCGTCCGTTCTGCAGCTTGGCGCCGTCGTCGCCGAAGCGCGGCGCGGTGAAGAAGACGTGGTAGGTCTGCCAGGCCTGCGCCGGCAGCGCGAGATTGAAGTCGGGCGGACGCAGGCCGTAGATCGCCGCGCACTCCTGCGGGCCGGTGGGCAGCCCGTGCGAGTCGAGGATTTGCAGCTCGTAGCGGCGCTGCAGGTAGACGCCGCTGTTGCCGCGCTGCTGCCCGGCCAGCACGTCCGGAGCGAGCGGCACGCGGAATTCGAGGAAGATCTCACAATCGCCGATCGGCTCCTTCGTCAGGATGGAGCCGGACATCAGGCGCACGGTGACGGCGCCGTCGGGTTCCACGGTCCATTCCGGCGCGGCGCCGTCCTCCTTGACCCAGTGCTGCGCCAGGCCGCCGAAGAACAGATCCGCCGTCGGCCGCATCCGGAACGGGCTCGCGGGAAGGCCTTCCTGATTGGCCAGATTGCCGCCCGGATTGTTCGCCCAGCCGTACCGCAGCTCGCGCGGCTCCGGCACGGCGGCGGCGCGCACGCTCACCTCGTCCGCGTCCAGGATGCGCGCCTCGGCGTGATGAAACACGCCGTCCTCCCCCGCCAGCGCGAAGCCGCGCAGCGATCCGCCGCCCTGCTCGATGAGGCCGGATCCCGTCGACGTGAAGCGCACCCGCGCTTCCCCCCCCTCGCCGATCTGCAGCGCCGCCGGCGCCGGGCCCGCCGCCACGATTTCTTCCCCGTGCGCCACCGCTCGAGCGAGGCGCGCGAGGCGCTCGCCGACCGGACGTTTGGCGCGCGGGTGCACGTCGCGCGCGTCGCCGACGTCCATCGCCACCGCCATGCCGGTGCGCGGCGTGCGCAGCGCCGTCAGTCGCTGCGCCTCGCGCAACTCCGCCCAAGAGCCGCTCTCGACCGGCTCGGCGACGGGCGCTTTGAATCCCGCCAACTGCACGAACAGGAAGGGCAATTGCTCGTCGGCGAACTCGCGGCGCCAGGAGTGGATCAGCGCCGGGAACAGGTGTTCGTACTCGGCGGCGCGGCCGGCGTTCGACTCGCCCTGATACCAGATCACGCCGGTCGGGCGCAGTTCCAACAGCGGCGCAATCATGCCCTGAAAGATGGCGGCCGGCGCCCACGAGCCTTTGGCCCAGGCCGGCTCGTCAGGTACTCCGCCTTCCGACAAGTGCCGCAGCCGCGGATTGGTTTTCAGAGCCCACCACGGCGTCCAGGCTTCCGCCGGCGTTCCTCCCCAAGCCGCGACGACCAAACCCAGCGGCCGCGCCCGACTCGACTGCAAACTGCGGCCGAAGTGATAGGCCACTGCGCTGAAGCGCGCGGCCATGGCGGGCGTGCATTCCATCCAGGTGCCCAAGGCGCCGGGAGTTTCGCCGCGCGGCAAATCGTCGCCGCGCGCCGCGGCCAGCACGTAAGGCACGCTGAAGACCCGCAAGCGCGGATGGTGGGCGGCGGCGATCTCCTCGGCGGCGAGACTCGTCTCCGCCAAGGCCATCTGCATGTTCGATTGCCCTGCGCAAATCCACACCTCGCCGAAGAGCAGGTTGCGCGCAACCAGCCGGTGCGCGATGCCGGGATGATCGGTGACGGCGCTCAGTTGATATGGTCCCTCGTGGCTGATCTCCGGCAGTTGCACCCGCCAAATTCCGTCCTCCGCGGCTGCGGCGGAGAAACTTTGCGGCGGCACGGCGCCGTCCTCGGCTTCGAGCGTCAGGTTCACGCGCGCGCCGGCCGGCGCGGTGCCGGCCACCACCGCGCCGGACGCAGCCAGCACCGCGTGATCGCCGATGCGCGCCAGCCAGGCGAAGGGCCGCGGCGGCGGCAGGATCTCGCGGATCCGCAGGTCGCGCCACTGCACCCGCGTGTCCTGGCCGCCGTGCACCTGGAACGCGATCACGCCCGAGCGCGCGCCGTCGGGCTCCTCCCAATCGGCGCAGGGCACGCCGTTGACCCAACTCTGCACACGCGGCCCCTGACAAAGGATGCGATACTCATTCCACTCGCCGACGCGAAACGCGGCGCGCGCCGCCTCCTGACTTTCCAGAGGATCCAGCCAGCCCCGGCCGCGCTCTTCGTAGAGCCCGCCGGACCAGCGCCGGTCGGTGGTCTCGATCTCGATTTGCCATCCGGTCACGAAATCGCCGGCAGCGTCCACGCGGCTGCGCACCTGGATTCCTGAATTCCCGCCCGGCGCAATCTTGACGGCGCAGCGCAATTCGAAGTCGGAATAGGCGCGCGGCGACACCAGGAAGGCGTTGCGGGCTCCGGCGTCGCGCCCCGTCAACGCTCCCTCGTCCCAGGTGTAAGTGGCGGCTCCGGTGCGCGGCCAGCCGGCCAGGCCGGACTCGGTCAGGAGCGGCGTGAAGGCGCTCTCCGGCTCCTGGAGCCACAGCGCGGCAAGCAGTGCGAACAACATGGCCTGCAGTTTAGAGTTCCTGACCGTAGACTGAGGAAGATCGTGCTGCTCGCCCGCCTGATCGCGGCCTTGCTGCTGCTGGTGCAACCGCTCCCGGCGCTGGGCTTGGAGTCCGTGCTGCCCTGCGCCCAGGGCTGCGCGCATTGCGGCGCGGCCGATCTCGAGACGGAGCCGAGCGGCTGCGGCTGCGAATCCGGCGCAGACGCGCAGCCGCAGCAGAACTGCTCCTGCGCGCACGAGGCTCCATTGTCACAGCCCTGCTCGCCGGCGACGTCGGCGGGCCTCAGCGGCGGCGGCGCTGCGGACTGCGAAGCGCCGGCCTCGGCGCTCGCGCCGCGCGGGATCCATGGGATGCCGGCTCCGGCCGGCGGCTGCGCGCCCGGACTCGGGCACGATCCGCCGCCGCGGCTGGCCGTGTTGTGCGTGTGGAGGAACTAGAGCGCCTCGCGCTCCGGTTGCCTCATTCCACACTTTCACTCCATCGCACGCACGAACATGAAATGGATTCCCGCCTTCCTGGCGGCGGTCGCCGGCCTTGCCGCCTGCGCCGCCCCTCCCGCCTCGTCCGACGCGCCGCCCAGCACGGCGCCCATCGCCAGCGACACCGTCACCGTGCTGGCTCTCGGCCTCAGTTGCCCGAACTGCGCGCTCAACGTGGTGCTGCAGCTCGAACGCTTCCCGGGTGTCGAGATCGGCGAACTCGACATGGGCCGCGGCGCGCTGCCGTTGCGCTTCACTTCCCAGCCGCATCCTTCCGAGTCTGACATCGCCGACGCGGTGCGCCGGGCCGGCTACACCTACGTGGGACTGGAGAAGCCGTGAGAGCGCTGCTCCCCGTCATTCTCGCTGCTGCGCTGGTGCCACCCGCGCTGGCACAGGAGCCCACGCACGCGCCGGCGGCGACGCAGCCCTCTCCCGGCCAGTTTTTCTCCAAGTCGCGCCTTCTCTTTGACACTTGGGACGAGCCCGGCGCCGACGGCGAGGCCTGGACCTTCGTCGAGATGCTGGTCACCGGCCTGACGCCTCATCTCTCCGTCGGCGTCGAGGCCGCCGTGACCGATCGCAACGTGAACGGCACTTCCGGCATGGAGGACTTGCGCGGCTGGCTAGCTTGGCGCGTGCTGCAGCGCGATCTGGGCCCGGTGGACACGCAGCGCGCCGCCCTGATCGCGGGACTCACTCTGCCGACCGGCGCGGAGTCGCTGACGCGCGACGAGCTCACGCCGAATCTGGGCGCCGTGTTCACGGACATTCGCGGACGCCGCGGCATCAACCTCTACGGCGCCTGGGAGTTTCACGAGCAGGCCAGCGCCGATCCGCTCTATGCCGGCGAAGCCGGCGCCGATCACTTGCGCCTGGACGCCGCCTGGCTGTGGCGCCTCGCGCCGGCGGTCTACGGCGCCGACTACCGCGCCGCGCACTACTTCGAACTCGAAGCGCGCCTGGACTACGAAACCAACGGCGACCGCGAGCTGCGGCTGGCTCCCGGCTGGCTGCTCGAAGCCCCGCGCTTCGCGCTCGAGGCGTCGCTGGAGCTGCCGGTCAGCTCCGACCTGGACGCGCGTCCCGAGCGCTCCTACGGGGTCGTGCTCGGCCTGCGCATCCTGTTCTAGCCCGGGCCAGGAAGCGCCTGCCGGGCCGCGACGCGGAATTGGCGCTCGCGCCGGTCATCCGGCCATGTGTAGAGCGCGATCTCTGACAATTCCGCAGCCACGCCGCGCAGCGGCAGATGCAGAGCCCAGGCCAGGGCGGCCCCGCGCTCGGCGTGGCGCGCGTCGCGCCGCGGACGGGCCAGCGTGACGTGCGCCTTGATCGGATGCGGATCCGGCCGCGCGCCGGCAGCGGCCAGCATGGCGTCGCGGCAGGCGCCCATGCCGGCCTCCACTTCGGCGCGACCGCGCTCCAGCAGCGCCGAAAGCGCGGAAAATTGCGCGGGCGGCCCCATGCCGACCACTTCCCCGAAGGAGACGCGCACGGATCCTTGTGTCCAGAGCCGCCGCAATTCCCAGGCGCGCCAAGCCGCGGCCTCCTCCACTCCGCCGAGAAACGCGATCGTCAAATGCAGATCGTCCGGATGGAAGAGGCGGACGGAAGTCGGCGGATGGGCCGCCACGCGCTCGGCAAACCAGGAGTCCGCGGGAACCGGCAGGGCGATGAACCAGTTCGGCCTCATGCCTTCAGCATAAGGCGAATCTCAGTCGGCGCCCTTGGCGGGTTTGCCCTTGCCCTTGCCCTTCTTGCCGCCCTTCCCCCCCCTCGACAGCGCGCCGATGCTGACCAGCAGGCAGCCCAGCCCCACGACCAGCAAGCCCCAGGAGAGCTCGCTGAAATTCCAGACGACGTCCTTGGCCAGTTGCGCCGCGTCGGCGCCAGCCTCGCTGGCCGCGGCGCCCAGGCCGCTCTCCTGCTTCGCGGCGAAAAAGCCGCTGATCCACGGCCACAGCAGCGCGCCCCACATCGTCAGAGCGCCGGCGGCAAGACCGACCCGCTCTTGCCGCCAGGCGGCGAGCAGCGCGAAGAAGGCGCCGAGCAGCAGGATCACCGCTTGCGCCGGCGCCAGATCCCAGTAGCGCTGCAGTTCGCCGTCCACCTTCATGGCGGGAAGAAAGATGCCCGCGCCGGCGGCGGCGGCGCCAAGCACGGAGAAGACCAGGGGACGGTTCATCGGCGAGCGGAGGATAGCGCGCGGCTACGCTGATTTCATGAGCACCGTTCTCGTTCTTGCGCGCGCCCAAATGGGCGACGGCGACCAAGCCCTGGGCCAGAAAGTCCTCGGCACGTTTCTGCGCAAATGCCCGGCGCTGGGACTGCGCTCGATTCTGCTCTACAACGACGGGGTCAAACTGGTGGCCGAAGGCTCGCCGGTGCTCGCCGAGCTGCGTTTGCTGGAAGAGAACGGCGTGGAAGTGGTGCCTTGCGGCACCTGCCTCGAGTTCCACGGCATCCAGCCGGCGGCCGGCAAGACCGGGAACATGGATCAGATCGTCAGCGAGATGGGCAAGGCCCAGAAAGTGATCACTCTCTGAGCGCGCGCACGTCCAGCGCGGTCAGCCGCAGACCGCCAGCCTTGCGCGCGCGCGCGCCCGCGACGCGCCAGCCGCCGGTCGGCACCGCGACCTCGGCTTCGGCGGTCTGCATGCCGTTGACGAAGACCTGCACGAGAGCGCGACCTTCGCCGGCTGGCCGGCAGCGCAACACGGTTTCGAAACTCACGCCTTCGGGCACGAGCTCGGTGAGCACGGCGGCCTCGGCGCCCGCCATTTCAACCAGGCTGCCGAGCTTCGGCGCTTCGCCGCCACCGCCGCACCACGGGAACGTCAATTCCGGGCTGAGGAAGAAGTCGGCGCCGGCGCCGGTCCAGGAGGCGCGCGCGCGCAACTCGAAGGCCGGCGGCAGCGGCTCGCCCTCGAGGGGCCAGATCTGCGCAGCGGCGAGTTGGGCTTCCTGCGGCAGCCGCGACTGCCAATCCGGGTGCGCGAAAGCTTCGTCCAGAAGTTTGACGCGCACGTCGCCCAGCGCGATGCGCCCGGCGTGGCCTTGGAAGCGCAGCGCGCCGCGCGGAGCCTCGCCGCGCAGGCCGCCGGGCGTGATCTCTTCGACGTCGGCGGCCGGCACCGTGATCACGCCGTCCAGCGCCACGTTTTCGAAGCGCGCGTGCGCGATCTTGGCGCCGGTGGCCGGGTCGAAGCGCGGCGCGCGGAAGCGGCCGGTCACGACGTGCCACTGGCCCGGTCCGCGGTAGGCGGCCTGGCGCGGATTCTTGCCGTTGATGATGCCGCCGCACTCGTAGGGCGCGTCCACCAGCTGCAGCTCGTAGCGCTCCATGAAGAACAGGCCGCCGTCGCCGCCTTGCGGCAGCATGAACTGAAAGCGGAAGTCGAGGTCGCCGAACTCTTGCTGCGTGACGAGATCCGGCGCGCGGCCATCGCCGTTGACTAGCGCGCCCGTGCCCGGGCGCACGGCGAACTGGCGCGGTTCGGCGGGATCCACGTCGGCGTCCACGAGCTGCCAGCCTTCGCCGTTCCCCTGCCACTGGCCGAAGGGATCGGACCAGGTGAGGTGGAGCCAGCCTTCCGGGTTGTCGGCGCGCGCGACCGGCGCCGTCACGCGCTTGGTGACGTTGGCCTCCGTGCGCGGCGAGTCCGGCAGCTGGTTGATGGTGGCGTGGAACTCCGGGTGCAGCAGGGACTCGCCGTCCACGGAGCGCACGCCGGCCAGGATCACTTCGGCGCACATCGCCGGCGCCAGCCCGGTGACGCGCAGACGCGCGCCCAGGCCGTCGGCGTCGGCCTCGAAGGCGGCGATGGCGCGCGGAGTGAGATTCTGCTGCGGGGAGCCGTAATCCCACCAGTCGAAGTAGTCATATTGGACGACCGTGGCTGACGCGGCCTGCAAGGTGGCGAGATCGGCGGGCTGCGTGAAGCGCAGCGCGAAGCCGTCCTTCAGTTGCCGCACGCTCGCCACTTCAAAGGGCTCGCGGCCGGTGAAGCGCACGCGCGCCAGGCCATGGCCGGGCGAGAGGCCGCCCCATCCGCGATTCGTGAAGCCGGTGAAGAGCGAGCCGTCGCTCGCCTGCGCGACGCGGCAGATCGAGCCGACGTCCTGGCGCAACGGCCACACCACTCCTTGCCATTGGCCCTGCACCTTTTCCATGTCCACGCGCAGCAGCATGCCGTTCGTGAGTTCGCCGACGATCATCTGGCCGGCGAAGGGGCCGAACTTGCCGCCGCTCTCGTCCATCACGAGGTTGACGGCGCTGCGCGACCATTTGTAGGGAATCAGGATCGCGGCGGGTTTGCGTTGACGCGCCGCCGGCTCGGTGCTGCTGGGCCTTCTTTCCCCATTGCCGTATTCCGGCGTCCAGCGCAGCGAGGCCGGGTGGCCGAACCAGTCGTCCTGCTCGACGTGGAAGATCGGGCAGACCGGCATCCAGTCGCCCTGGTTGTCGGTGTAGAACACGTCGCCCTCGGGGCCGATGCCGAGGCCGCAGGGCGAGCGCGCGCCCGCCGCCACCGGCGTGACCTGGCCGTCGGGCGAGATCTTGAGGATCCAGCCGCGGTACGGCGCCTGCGACAGGCCGTGCCACCACTCCGGGCTCCAGAAGCCGACGTTGAGCGAGACCCAGAAGTTGCCGCGGGCGTCCACCGGCAGGCCGAACGCGAATTCGTGATAGTTGCCCGACATGCCCCAATTCTGGGTGATGGTGCGGACGCCGTCGCACGTGCCGTCGTCGTCGTTGTCGAACAGTTCTGACAATTCGCCGCGCTGCACGACGTACAGCTTGTCTTCGTGCCACTTCAGGCCCAGCCCTTCCTGCAGTCCCTCCGCGAAGAGCGACCAGCGCGCGGCCGCAGGATCCCCCAGCGGCGACTCGAGGCGCCACAACTGCCCGCGCCGCGTGGACAGCCAGAGGTCGCCCTTCGGCCCGAAGTCCATGCCGCCGACCTCGAGGATTTCGCCCTCCGGCAGCGGGAAGTGCTCGACCGACCAGAAGTCGGATTCGGACTGGAGCAGTAGTAGCGCGAGGCTAATCATCGGATGGGTTCCTTGGCAATCGAAGCCCAGGTCTGGTCGCTGCCGTCCGGCAGGAGGAGAAGGAAGTACGCGATGACGCCACCGTCTTCGGCGACCAGAACGGGATCGCCGTTGAAGGTGGCGCTGGAGCCTTGCACCAAACCGAGCGCCAGTTCTTGATCTCCTTCGCGGAGGCGGTACCAGATCGGCTGACCCGCGGCGGGTTGTGAAACTACCACGGAAGCAGGCAACCGATGCCCGATCTCCTTTTTTCCGAGGTCAAACCCGAACAGGACTCGATGATAGCCGGAGTGTCCGCCGAAGGAGACGGCCGCAATCGTTTCTTCGCAGGTGGCCCTGCGCGTGCCGTCTGGCGCGAAGAGCATGAAGCGCAGGAGCGCAGTGGGTCCAATCGTGTCCGTCTCGGTTAGCTGAGCGCGCAGCGGCGTGCCGTCGTTCGTCACCCAGGCGGTTCCTGGATCGCCGGACGCGGCAACCAGATGAATCAATCGCCCCAGCGGCTCGACCGGCGAGCCGCCGCGCTCGCCCCAGTCCTTGCGGTCGGCGAAGGGGCCCTGGCGCACGGCCAGCAGGCGCAGATCGTCGGCGCGGTACTCGTACGACAATCCGTCGGGATTGCCGACCAGCAGGCCGCGCGGGAATTCCGGACCGCCCTCCACCACCGCGGGCAGATGCGCGCGCAGCACCACCGGCCGCTGATCCACGCTGATGATGCTGGCGAAGCCGGGGCCGGGCACCTGCTCCGGCCCGAGCGCGATCACGTGCCGCGCCAGCGCGCGCCGCTGCGCCTCGTCGAGCTGCGTCTGGAATCCCGGCATGGGCGTGCCGCCGATGCCGCTCGTGATGGTGCGGAAAATCGCCTCCTCGGTGTTGCCGAAGGAGAATCCGCCGGCGCGGAAGGAACGCGCGGGGCGGTCCAGTTTCAGTGTGCCGTCGCCGTCGCCGTTCGGGCCGTGGCAGAGCGCGCAGTGCTGCGCGTAGAGGGCGGGCGCGTCGACGGCCGCGACAGCGGCGCCCGCAGCGGGTGAGCCGCCGACAGGCGCGGCCGGCGCAGACTCCGGCTCGGCGGCTCGGCCGCAGCTTGCAGCGAGGGCGCCGGTCAATAGCAGGATGCCGCTGGCCAGAGGTCCGGCGGCGCGGCGTGCGGACGGTGCAGCGCGGTTGAGCGCCGCGCTCAGTTCTTGCAGGTCGAAAGGTTTGCGCACGATCGGTTGGGCGCAGCGCGCCGAGAAGCCGGCGGCTTCGGTGGAGGCGAGGTCGCCGGTGATGAAAATGAAGCGCTGCAGCAACTCCGGACGGCGCTCCGCCAGCAGGTCATGCAGCTCGTAGCCGCTCAGGCGCGGCATGCGCAGGTCGCAGAGCACCGCGTCGTACTCGGCGCCGGGCGCTTCGAGGCGGGCCAGCGCGGCCTCGCCGTCCTCGGCCTCGGCGACTTCCCAGCCTTGGCGCAGCTGATGCTGCCGCAGCAGCCGGCGCACGAGGGATTCGTCATCCACGATCAGCACTCTACCGGCGGCGCGGACTCCCGGAGGCGCCGGGACTGTCGGAACCGCAGCGGAGTTCTCGGCCGGAATCGCCGGCAATCGCACGAGAAATGAGGCGCCCTGCTGTCCGGGCCGATCTTCGAGCACGAGCGAGCCGGCGTGCGCCCGAACGATGCCGCGTGCCACGGACAATCCCAGGCCGGTGCCGCCGGCCTGGCGGCGCGTCGTGAAAAAGGGCTCGAAGATGCGCGCACGCAGTTCCGGCGCGACGCCCGGGCCCTCGTCGCGCACGCGGATCAGGACCGCGTCCTCTCCCGCCTCCGCCTCCACGCGGACGCAGGAGCCGCGCGGCGCCGCCAGCAGGGCGTTGTCGAGCAAGTTGTCAAGCACCTCCTCGAGACCGTAGGGATCGGCTTCGATGCGGGGCAGCTTTCCCGTCACGCGAACTTCGAGGCGCACGCCGGCCTCGGCGAAGCGCGGCTCGAGGCCGCGGACCACGCGCAGCACGAGTTCGCCCGGATCAGTCGGATAGCGCGGGGCCGGATGATCGCCGACCATGGCGGAGAGTCGCTGAACGATGCCGCGGCAGCGTTCGGCCTGCTCCCGCACGATGCGCGCCGAATTGCCGTCGTCCTTGCCGGCCTGGGAGCGCTCGATCTCGCTGGCGAAGCCGAGCACGGCCGTCAGCGGGTTGTTGAGATCGTGCGCGACGGTGGAGACCAGCGCGCCGAGCGAGCGCAGCCGTTCGCCGCGCTCCAACTCGAGCTCGAGCCGGGCGCGCTCGGCTTGGGCCACCCGCGAGGCGCGCTGCAGTTCCTGCATGATCAGCACGATCATGCCCGCCGCCAGCGACACCAGCAGGACCAGATCGAAGTACGAGTTGTAGGTCAGGATCGCGTCGAGCAGAGAATTGCGCTCGAGCTCGGGCTTGTACCCCAGAATCAGCCGGCCGGAATTGACGGCGTAGACCACCCAGAGCAGTCCGGTGAGCAGCAAGGCTATCGAGGCGATCCGCGAACCCTCCGAGCGCCGCTCCTCCGGCAACTGCCGCAGCAGCCAGCCGGATGCCAGGAAGGCGGGCACCAGCAGCAGGCACTGCCAGAGCAGCACCGCTTCGACCCGGTGCATGGTCAGAGACGTCAGAAGAGAAAAAATCGTCACCGGCACGACCGTCCAACGCCACCGCGCTGCCGCCGCGTCGCCGCGCACCAGGCGCAGCGCGCCGATGAACAGCCACCAGGCGAACAGACACTTGCCCAATTGATAAACCAGATAGAGCCGAGCCGTGGCCGAGCCGCCTTCGATGAAACTACCCGCCCACTCGGGCACGAGCAGCGGCACAAAAAATCGAAGGGTCACGCCGCTCAGGCCCAGCGCCAAGGCAAAGAGTCCGAGCGTCCAGTCGCGGAAGTAGGCCGGGCGGCCGGTCGGGGGCAACAGAAGCGCGAAAATCATCATCAGAATCCAAGCCACCACCGTCTGCGCCAGCAGGCCGATCAGCGACACCAGTCCGTTGGGATCCATGGATTCCGGGCGCGGCGTTTCGGATGCAGATTAGCCGGCCGCCGGAACGTGCTCCACGCGGATCGCGTCGCCGACGCGCACGCGGCCCGGCTCGAGCACGCGCGCCGTGAGGCCGCCGCGTCCGCGCATCGCCTCCAGTCCGCCGGGACCGAGGTTCTCCTCCATCCGACTGCAGGGCCGGCAGTCCCCCGAGACTTCCAGCAGCGCCGTGCCCGCGCGCAGGCGCCGGCCGCGCAAGCCGGCGAAGTCGAGCCCGGCGATCACGAGATTGCGCCGGCACAGATCCGGGCTCACGGTCCGCTGCAGCAGGGCCTCGGCCTCGCGCAAGTGCTCGGCTTGGATGAGGGTGACTTGGCGCGCGCCGCCCGGGGCCGCGCTCGCGTGATGATCTCCTTCTAGCCCCCGGCCGGCGAGCAGCTCCGCGGCCGTCAATGCCTCGATCGCGGCGCGCGGGGCGGGCGCGCGGCCAATCCATTCGACGCGCCCCGCCGTCATTTTCCTACTTGAGTTCGCACTCGCGAACCAGAGTTTCCATCCACCGTTGGGTGCTGACGAAACTCCAGGACCAGGTGCCCCACTCTTCCGGCAGGCCGGCCTCGAAGATCTGCTCCCGCGTGTGTTTGGCCTCGACACGCGACTTCACCAGGCTCAACGTGCTCTCGAGCATGCGGATGCTCTCGGCGAGGTCCGCCTTGGTGGCGAGCGCGCCGTGACCGGGGATGATGCGCCAGTCGTCGGGCAAGGCGGCGTGCAAATCCTTGAGCGCGGCGATCATCCCGACGACGCTGCCTCCGCTGTCGTGATCCACGAAGGGAAACATATGGTTGAACAGCAGATCGCCGGCGTGCGCGGCCTTGGAGCCGTGGAAGAGCAGAATGGAATCGCCGTCGGTGTGGGCGGGGCCGACGTGGCGGATCTCGATGGTCTGCCCGTTGGCGTGGACCGCCACGCCGTCCTCGAAAGTGAGATTGGGCAGCGCCTCGGGCGGCGCGGCCGGGCGGCCGGTGGTGCCGGTCTGCATGCGATCGCGCACCTTCACGTGGGCCATGCGAAAGGCCAGCATGCCGAGCTTGGCGTTGCCGCCGGTGTGGTCGCCGTGCCAGTGGGTGTTGACCAGCCAGCGCACCGGCGTGCCGGGCTGGATGTCGTCCATGGCCTTGAACAGTGCGGTGGACATGCGCTCGAATTGTGAGTCCACCACGAACATGCCTTCGGGGCCGGCCAACACGCCGACGTTGCCGCCCTGGCCGATCATCATGGACAGGCCTGCGCCGATCTCCACGACAGTCACGGCCGGTTCCTGGACGGGGCGAAGAGCGCCAAGCAGCAGGGCGGCGGCGGGCAGGAGCAGAAGGCTGCGCATGAGCCGCATCGTAGCCGGCCTGCTTGTTATCGTGAGCGCATGCGGATGCGCTCCCTGACCAGCCTTGCGCTGCTGCTGCTGGCCTCCCCCGCCGCCGGCCAGCAGGCGGCACTGAAGCTGGGCGATCCGGCGCCGCCGCTGCCGGCCCTGCAGTGGCTGCAAGGCCCGCCGCTGACCGGCTTCGAGGCCGGCAAGGTCAGCGTCCTGGAATTCTGGGCGGTCTGGTGCGGTCCATGCATCCGCGGCATGCCGCATTTGTCAGAGGTGCAGGAGCGTTACGCCAAGAGCGGCGTGCGCGTCGTCGGCATCAGCCAGCCGGACGCCAACAACACGCGAGCCGCAGCTGAGGCGCTGGTAAGGGAGAAGAAGCCGGTCATGCGCTACGCGGCCGCCTGGGACGAGACCGGCGCCGCCTACGAGGCTTTCATGACCGCCGCGGGGCAGCGCAGCATCCCGGCCTGCGCCGTGGTGGACGGATCCGGCCGCGTGGCCTGGATCGGCCACCCTTTCTTCCTCGACCTGGTGCTGCCGGCCGTGCTCGACGGCAGCTGGGATTTGTCAAAGAGTCCGGAGAATGTGGCCGCCCTGAGCGCCGAGTATCGCAGTCTGACCCAGAGCGCCGCCCTGCGGCCGCGCGGCGGCGAGGCGGAGGAACTGCTCGGCCGCGTGGACGCCTTCCGCGCCGCGCAGCCCGTGTTCGGCGCCCAGCTCGACGAGACGCGCTACCGGCTGCTGGACGACGCGGGCCGCCGCGAGGAGGCGCATCTGCAAGGGCTGGCGCTGGCGCGCCGCTGGCTGGATTCCGGCGCGGCCACACAGCTCAACGAGCTGGCCTGGAGCATCGTCAATCCGGCGGCGGAGCGCGCCGAGCGCGACCTGCCTTTGGCGCTCTACGCCGCCACCTGCGCCGCCCAGCTCGGACGCTGGAAGGATCCGTACTCCCTCGACACGCTGGCGCGCACCCACTGGACCATGGGCGACCGCGCGCGCGCGATCGAAGTGCAGAAGCAGGCCATCGCCGCCGCCGCCGTCGAAGGCGCGGCCAGCTCCAAGCTGCGCGCCGACCTCGGCGTCCGGCTCAGCGAGTACGAGAGCGCGCAGCCCTGAGCATCAGGGCAGATCGACGCGCAGCACGGCCATGACTTCCGGCTCGGCCATGCCGGTGGCCTCCCAGGCGCGCGCCAGGTTGATGCCGACGTCGGCCAGATGCGGCACGCTGCCGTCGTTGGCGAGCGCCAGCGCCATCACGTACTCCCAGGACGTGGTCTGGTAGAGCAGGCGGAATTCGGCGCGCGCCGCGCCGGCCGGCGGATTCAGCGGCACCTCGTCCCAGTGCCGATACACGCCGCCCGGTCCCGGATCGCCGAATTGATTGGCCGGCGCCGGCAGACAGTTGCGCTCGCGCGCCTCGTCGTAGCGCAGGCCCCAGGGCGGGATGCGATTGTCAGAGATCACAACGTCGTTCAGCACGAAGCGGAAGGATGCGTGCTGGGCGCCGGGCGGCTGGGCCGCCAGATTGCCGAGCGTGGCGCTGGGCCGGCCGCTCAGGCGGTCGTACTCCAGCGGCAGGCCGGGATCGGTCCCCATCGCGATCAGTTTCGCCGCCCACTCCTGGGAAATGCCGGGCCGCGCCTGCCAGATGCGCAGATTCGGGTCGGCGAGATGGAGGATCGAGCGCGGCCGCCAGCTGCGGCCGTTGATCACGGCATTGAGTTCGCCGTAGGCGCCGTCCTCGCGCAGCAGCGCGCCGCCTTCGTCGAACCAGCGCGCGTTGAGCCACATCCGGCGGCCTTCGGGATAGCCGGTGATGAGTTTGTGGCCGGTGCGGTTCACCACCTTGAGCACGCGGCGTTGCGGATCCAGTTCGAGCAGCGCGGCGTCCTTGAGCATCTGGCGCGCCCGCGATGCGCCCGCCTCCATCGCCCGCAATTCGTTGGAATTCAATCCCCCGCCGATCTGCAGCAGGCCGCGCTGATCCAGCCATTTGATGGCGAGCGGCGCCCAGGTGTTGCCGCCGGTGAGATCGTGCACCGGCATGTCGGCGCGCAGCGGATAGCCGGGAATCGAGCAGCCCGGCGCCACCACGGGGATCATGTGACAAGTCTGGCAGCTGTAGCTGCGCGGCGTGCCGTCCTCGTAGTCGCCGTTGCGGCCGGCGAGCATGGCGCCTTCCCAGGCGCGCTCGACGATGCCGCCGCGGAGTTCCGTCGGCAGCGATGGGTAGGCGGAAACCGGCGTCGTGATGAAGGAGCTGGCAACGTGCTCCGAGTACGTGCGCTCGACGACGCCGTAGGTGTGAGGGGCGTTGAGGAAAGCCGCCTTGCTGGTGACGGGATCGCCCGGCACGCCGCTGAACTGGCCGGCCGGCAGCGGGTCGATCGAGCCGTTGCCCGGCGCGAGGTCGCCGGTGACCGGATTCGACACGTCGTGACAAGTGCCGCACAGCGCCGACTCGCGGTGGAAATTGCTCTGCCGGGTCGGGTGCGGCGCGCCGGTGTTGGCGTACGGCCCGTAGCGCGTGTCGCCTTCGGCCAGCACGTACATGCCGCTGCCGTGCCAGCCTTCCGGGTTGGAGCCGCCCGAGTTGGCGATGAAGGGCGGATTCTGCACGCCGTCCCACTGCGATTCGTCCGGATCCACCAGCCGATGGCAGACCATGCACTCGATGCCGTAGCCGTCCGAGTAGGCGAGGCCCGAGCCGTCGGTGGGCGTGGAGTGTCCCGCGATCCAGCCAGTGGGCGTATGACAACGCAGGCAGAGGTCCCCGGAGCCGTCGAAATCCTGCTCGGCCACCGCCATCGCGGCCCAGAACAGCGGATCGCGGCTGGCGTGCGCCATCATCGAGCCCTGCCAAGTCAGAAAGGGCTCGGCCGAAGGCGAGTAGAAGCCGTGGCAGGTGCCGCAGCTGCCCGAGAACTGGATGCCCGAAACCTCGTTGGGCTGGGTGCCGGGCAGCTGCACGTCGGTCGGCACGTTGATGGCCAGGGTTGCGCCCACCGCCAGGGAGCAAACCGCGAACACGAGGATGCGAGGGGACAGCATCCCCCGATTATCCCACAAGATCGGCCGTCCCGCCGCCGATTTCGCCTCAGCGCTTCGGCTTCGGCCGTGAATCCTTCAGCGCCACGATGCGGTGGAAGACCGGCGCTCCGGGGCGGGAGTCCACCGGATCCACGAAGAAGTAGCCGAGCCGCTCGAACTGGTAGCGGTCCTCGGGGCGGGCCAGGGCCAGCAGGGGCTCGACGCGAGCGCGCAGTTCCTGGAAGGAGGCCGGATTCAGGTGCGCGAGAAAATCGCCGCCTTCCTCCGGATCGGCGCAGTCGAAGAGGGTCTCGTAGAGGCGCACGGCGGCCTCGGGCGCCGCTCCAGGCACCCAGTGCAGGAAGCCCTTGACCTTTCTCCCCCCCCCGCCGCGCGAGGCCGGGTCGTGGGTGCAGAGCAGCTCCACGGCCTTGCCGGACGCGTCGCGCACCACCTCTTGGCAGGTGACGTTGTAGGCGTTGCGCAGCCGCACTTCGCGGCCGGGACCGAGGCGGAAGAAGTCCGGGGTGGGCGCGTCCATGTAGTCGTCGGCCTCGATCCAGGCCGTGCCGTCGAAGGCGATCTTGCGCGCGCCCAGCTCCGGACGCTGGCCGTGATTCGGCAACTCGAGCTGTTCCACCGCGCCGGCGGGCCAGTCGGTCACCGTCAGCTTGAGCGGGCGCAGCACGGCCATGCGGCGCGGCGCGCCGTGCTCCAACTCCTGCCTCTGATGGTGCTCCAGCAGGGCCAAGTCCGCCACGCCTTCCGTCTTGGTGATGCCGACCTCGTGGCAGAAACTGCGGATCGCGCTCGGGGTGTAGCCGCGGCGCCGCACGCCGCGCAGGGTCGGCATGCGCGGATCGTCCCAGCCCGCCACGTGCCCGTCCTGCACCAGGCGCAGCAGCTTGCGCTTGCTCATCACCGTGAAAGTCAGATTGAGCCGGCTGAATTCGATCTGGCGCGGCTTGTGCGCCACCGGCAGGTTCTCCAAGAACCACTCGTACAGCGGCCGGTGATTCTCGAACTCCATGGTGCACAGCGAGTGCGTGATGCCCTCGATCGCGTCCGACTGCCCGTGGGCGTAGTCGTACATCGGATAGATGCACCACGCCTTGCCGGTGCGCGGATGCTCCTCGTGCAGGATGCGATAGAGCACCGGGTCGCGCAGGTTCAAGTTCGGCGAAGCCATGTCGATGCGGGCGCGCAGCACCATCGCGCCGTCGGGCAGCTCGCCGGCGCGCATGCGGCGAAACAGTGCCAGGCTTTCGGCCGCTGGCCGATCGCGCCAGGGGCTGGCCACGCCCGGCTCGTACGTGCTGCCGCGCGTGTCGCGGATGCGGTCGGCGTCCTGCTCGTCCACGTAGGCGTGGCCGGATGCGATCAGATGCTCGGCCCACTGGTACAACTGCTCGAAATAGTCCGAAGCGTGATAGAGATGCTCGCCCCAGGAGAATCCCAGCCAGCGCACGTCTGCCTGGATGGCGTCGATGTACTCCTGCTCTTCCTTGGCCGGATTGGTGTCGTCGAAGCGGAGGTGGCAGCGCCCGCCGAACTCCTGCGGCAGCCCGAAGTTGAGGCAGATGGACTTGGCGTGGCCCAAGTGCAGATACCCGTTCGGCTCCGGCGGAAAGCGCGTGACGACGCCGGAATGCTTGCCGCTGGCGAGATCGTCGGCGACGATCTGGCGGATGAAATCGTGGGGGCGCGCGGCCTCGGGAGCGCTCATGGGGCTGCGATTCTAGGGCTTTCGCGGGCGGGCTATGCTGCACCCTTCATGCGCATCCCGCATCCTCTCCTGCTGCTCGCCGCCCTGCTGTGCGCGCCCGCCTGTTACGTGGGCGAAACGACGGTGCATCACCCGTTCCCGCCCGAAAAGATGGCGGGCCTGACTCCCGGCAAGACGACCGCGCAGGAGGTCGCCAACTTGTTGGGCGCGCCGGCGCGCGTGGTCGAACTGGGCTTCGGCAGCGCCTGGCTCTACGAGCATTCGGTCACCAAAGATGCGGCCGTGTGGCTGCTCATCGTCGCCTCGCGCGGCGCCGAAACCCAAACCGACCGCATCTGGGTCTTCTTCGACCCGAACGGCCTGCTGACTCACGCGGCGGGATCTTTCGAGGCGGCCACGGCGGAGTACGAGATTCCGCCCTTCGGCTGATGCCGGGAACTTCGGCTGCGGTCCGATTTGCGTCGGCCGTGTTCGCTGCGCTGCTGCTGTCGGCCTGCGCCGGCGTCAACTTTCAGCACGTGCGTACGGGCACCGCGCCGGACCTGCGGGGCTCCCGTGGCTTGCAGCCAGGCGAGTCCACGCTGACCGACTGCCTGGCGCTGCTCGGCGCGCCGGTCGCCGTCGAACTCGACGAGCGCGGCGGCGGGCGCGTGCTGACCTGGGAGTGGGAACACGTGCACGGCTGGGGCTTCTTCGTGTCAGTTCCGCTGTCCGAGCTGGTGGCCGCCTCCCTGGACTACGACCGCATGGGCCGCGATCCCACGCGCCTGCGCCTCATCTTTGACGATAACTGGGTGCTGGTGGAGCGCATCGAGGACTGAACGCGCCGGGGATTCAAGGCGCCTTGCGGTAGACGAGCAGCGCCGCGGCCGGCTTCTCCTGCAACGCGATGCGGATGCCCTGCCCCATCAGCTCGGCGCCGAGGTGCCGCGAGCGCGCTCCAGTCTCCAGATCTTCCAACTGGTAGGCAGCGGCGGGCTCCAGTCCGCGCAGGCGCAGCGGCAGCGTCTCCTCGGCGCAATCTGCGCGCCGGAATGCCTGCACCATGCCGCCGCCCTGCTCGGGCGCGTCGAATTGCCAGGCAATCCAATCCACGCGCTCAAGGCTGTAGGGCGTCAGTGGGTAGTAGTCGCCGAGCAAGTAAGGCTGCACCGCGCGGAATTCGGCGATCATGCGCTTCAACAGCGGATAATCGAGTCCATCGAGCCGCGTGTCCCAGCCGACGCGCGAGGCCGGAAAGATGCAACTGCGGAACCAGTAGGAGTCGCTCGCGCCCAGTCCGGAGCCGTGATACGGAAGCCAGAGCGAGAGGCCGTAGGTGTGGCACTGCTGCGACTCTGGCTCGCTGAAGTAGTCGCTGCGCAGCAGCGGCACTGAGCGCCGCAGAGTCTCGAGATCGTTGCGGCGGCCGCCGCTCGCGCAAGAATCAATCCACAAATTGGGATGGCGGCGCAACAGTTCGTCCCAGAATGCCAGATAGCCGGTCACGTGCTTGATTTCGGCGATGCCTTGGCGATCTGCCGTGTCCAAACTGCGCCAGTACGCGAGCGGATCGATGTTGAAATCCTGGCGATAGGCGTCGACGCCCTGGCTCGTGATGAGACCGTCGATGGTTTCCGTCACCCAGCTCCATGCCGCAGGGTCGCCGAGATTGACCAGTCCGCCGCCCTTGCCGCCGATCACCCACTCGGGATGATTCTCGGTCAGCCACGATCCTCCGGCGGCGCGCTCGGGCTCGAACCAGAGCACGAAGTCCAGGCCGTTGGCGCGCGCGTGATCGGACACCTCGCGGATGCCGCGGGGGAATTGCTCGCGGTCCACCTCCCATGTGCCGGTGTACGGCCAGGATCCGCCGTCCGGATACCAGCCGGCGTCGATGATCCAGTAATCGAGCTTCACGCCGTTGCGCAGAAAGCCGTCCAGGATCGTGAGCTCAGTATCGGCGCGCGGCTGGAGGTCGGCGCTCCAGCAGCCCGCATAGTGCGTCGGCACGAGGCTGCCGCCGGGGCGCGGCAGATTGTGAGCCACCATCCAGCGACGCCACAGGTTCTGCCCGCGGATCCAATCACCTTGGTAGAACTGCAGCACTGCGAGCGGCGCGCGCAGTTCTTCGCCAGGACGCAAGCGGAAGCGCGTTTGCTCCTGTCCCGCCACTATGCGCAGGCTGCGGCCGGCGTCGCGCTCGAAGCGGGCAGCCCACTGGCCGGGCCAGCCCAGCACCGCGATCACCCCGCCCTCTTCGCCGGAGATATTCCAGAAGGGAAATCCCCCGTTCGTCGGGCGGCCGCCTTCGGCAGCCAGTGATTGGCTGAAGCCGGGCGGCAAATCCACCTGCCAGGGCCGATAACTCTCCGCCGTGCAGGAATCTCCTGCGATCGAGTGCAGGCTGAACGGGCCGCTCTCAGGAGCCGGGATTGCGATGTCCAGAGCTTGGATGCCGGACAAGAGCGGCGAGTCCTCGGGGCCCGTGTTGGCGAAACTCAGGGTCCATTCGACTGTCGGAAAATCCGCGTACTCGACCAGCGTGATGCGCAGCGCCAGGCCCGTCGCCGGGTCGGTGTGGGTGCGCACGCGCCGGCGGCGGCTGGCGTCGAGCGCCTCCACGCGCTCCTCGAACTTCCAGCCTCGCAGAACTTCATCGGAAGGGCGGCCATCGACCAGAAATGAGAATGGAGGCGCGGGATCGCTGCGTTCGCTGACGCGTCCGTCGCGCACCGGAAAATCGCCAAGACGGATGGAGCTCCCGTCTTGAAGTGTCACGACGGCGTCGCCCCAGACGGCTTGATCGCTGCTGATGCCGTCGCCCGCGTTGCCGACGTTCAGCAGGAATTCTTCGGCGCCATCGAGAGCGACCGTGGTCGCCAAACCTAGCTCGCCACGGCGCAGGATCGGCGAAGCGAAGGCCATCGCGCCGTGATGCTCCACGCTGAACACGACGCTACCACCCACGGAATCGGGGTTGTCAAGAATGCCCACGACAGCGGCGAAAGATCGGCCTGGGCCGGGCAGGCAGACCCTCACGCGGCTGGGAGCGTGGCAGTACAGCCCGTGCCCGAAATTGCGGCCCGCGACAGCCAGACCCTTGCCAGGCACCGTGTTGCGAAAGATTTCGCCGTAACTTTCCAGCACGACGAGCTCCGCAATTGGCTCCACTGGAGATCGGCTGCCGGCGCTCAACCCGCTCACTCCCGGTGGAAGGTGCCGCCGCACCCAGGCATCGCGCAGGGCCAGGTCGTCGGCGCCGACCTGCGCGCCCCAGGCGCTCAAGGCCGTCGAGAGGAATGCCGCGCTGAGCCGCAGCAGCATGAACTCTAGCTCTGGAACTCCCAGTACCTGCGGCTGCCCGCGGCAAGACTGGCGACGGCGGCGGCCAGGCGCCGGGCGCGCGTTTCCGGCCGCTTGGCTTCGGTGATCCACTCGACGTAATTGCGCCGGTGGCTGGGCGGCAGCTCGGCGAAGAACGCGCGGGCCCGGGCGCTCTTCGCCAGCGCCTTCTTGAGTTCGGCCGGAACGACGACGCGACGGCGCGCCGGCGCGGCGCGCTTGGGCTCCTGAATGCCCTCCTCGTTCAGGCGTTTCGCCTCGCGGACGAAACCCGTCATCACCTTCTTCGGCGGCAGGTCGGCCTTCGTGGCGAAACGCGCCACCATGCAACTGGCGCGGCCCGGGCGGCCAAAGGTCTGCTCGAAAC
Organism: uncultured Planctomycetales bacterium; assembly: GCA_964453755.1. GTDB lineage: Bacteria > Planctomycetota > UBA1135 > UBA1135 > UBA1135 > JAQBVK01. The sequence continues at coordinate 2,552 of CAYVPL010000014.1, read as the reverse complement.
CCGGCATCAGGCGCGACTTCCAGAAGCCCATGCTCACGTGCGCCTTGAACACCGCCATGCCGCCGAGCAGGCCCTTGTGCTCGAAGAAGGGCACGCCCCATTTGATGGTTTCCCGCAATTCGGGGCAGCCGGCGTGGAAGTCCGCGCGCAAGCGGGCGAGGATTGGCTGCGCGAAATCCGGCGCGCGCGCGATGAACGCGTCGACGCGGGGATCGCGCGCGGCGCTCATGCCCGCACTCCGGCGCCCAGCAGGCCGAGTTCCTGCGCGTGCGGCTTGAGTGCGCCGATCAGGAAGGCGACGTGATCGTCGAGCTCGACGCCGAGCATGCGCGCGCCTTCCTGCACTTCGAAGCGATCCACGCCGGCGGCGAAGGCTTTGTCCTTGAGCTTCTTGCGGACGGACTTTGGCTCGAGGCTGGCGATGCCGTCCGGCCGCAGGTAGCAGCAGGCCATGATGAAGCCGGTCAACTCGTCGCAGGCCAGCAGGGCCTGGTCCAAAGCCGTGCGGTACTCCTTGCCCCAGCGCGTGTAATGGGCGCTGATGGCGTAGGCGAGATCGACTTCGCCGCGTTCTTCCATCCATTTGACAATTCGGGCCGGGTGCTCCTCCGGCCACTTCTCGTAGTCGGCGTCGTGCAGCATGCCGGCGATGCCCCAGCGCTCGGCCGCCTCGGGACCTGGACCGTAACGCGCGGCCGCGGCGCGCATGCTGATCTCCACCGCGCGCGCGTGGCGCCGCAGGCTGTCAGTTTCCGTCCAGGCGCACAAATGAGCCCAGGCGGCTTCGCGGTTCAGCGCGCTCATGCGCGTGATTCTAGCCGGTGCGTACAATCGACGGCATGTGGCGCCTGAACCTGGGATGGATCCCTGCGGCCGGCCTCCTGCTCTTCGGCGCTGCTGCGAACCCGGCTCCTGCGCATGCGGGTGAGCTCGTTCTCGCCGATGGCGGAAAGTCGGCCTACCGCATCGTCGTCTCCGCCGAGACCTCACCGCCGGTGCGCCACGCGGCCGAAGAGCTGCAGATGTTTCTGCGCGAGATGAGCGGCGCCGAGATTCCCATCGTCACCGACCGCGAAACCCCCGGCCCGGCGGAGATCCTCGTCGGCGACAGCGAGCGCGTGCGGGCGATGCGCCCTGCGATCGACGTCGCCGCGCTCGGCCGCGAGGGTTACGTCCTGCGCACGGCGGGCCCGCATCTCTTGATCGCCGGCGGCGAGCCCCGCGGCACGTTGTACGGCGTCTATGGCCTTCTCGAAGAGCATCTCGGCTGCCGCTGGTTCACACCTACAGTGAGCAGGATCCCCAAACAATCGCGGCTGGCGGTTCCAGAGCTCGACGAAACCGTCGTGCCGGCGCTCGAGTACCGCGAGCCCTTCACCTTTGATTGCTTCGATGGCGACTGGTGCGTGCGCAATCGCATGAACTCGAGCCGCGGCGAGCTCGATTCCATGCGCGGCGGCAAGATCCAGTTTGCCGACGGCTTTTTCTGCCACACCTTTTGGACGCTGGTGAATCCCGCGGAGCACTTCGCCACCCACCCCGAGTACTTCTCACTCGTGGGCGGGCAGCGTCAGAGCGGGTACGCCCAACTCTGCTGCACGAACGAGGAAGTCATCCAGTTGTGCATCGCGGGCATCCGCAAAGCCATGCGGGAGCATCCGGAAGCCTTTGTGTTTTCCGTCTCCCAGAACGACACTTTCCTCCAGTGCGAGTGCGAGCGCTGCCAGGCGCTGGCAGCCGCGGAGGATTCCCAGATGGCGCCGGTGCTGGCGCTGGTCAACCGGGTGGCTGAGGCCGTGGCGGAAGAGTTCCCCAACCAGGTCGTGGAGACGCTCGCCTACCAGTGGACGCGCCGGCCGCCCAAGAGCCTGCGCCCGCGCCCGAACGTCATCGTCCGGCTGTGCTCGATCGAGTGCTGCTTTGCGCACCCGCTCGAGAGTTGTGATAGTCCTGTCAACCGCGCCTTCTGCGCCGATCTCGCCGGCTGGGCCAAGGTCTGCGACCGCCTGTGGATCTGGGACTACGTCACCGGATTCGAGCACTATCTCCTGCCCTTCCCGAATCAGCGAGTGCGCGACGACAACATCCGCCTCTTCGTGCGCAATCATGCGCGCGGCATTTTCGAGCAGGACTCCTACGAAGGCCCTAACGGCGAACTCGCCGGGCTCGGCGGCTGGCTGACGGCGAAGTACTTGTGGAACCAGGACTACGACGAGGCAACGGCGATCGCCGAGTTCCTCGCCGCGGTCTACGGACCCGCGGCGGCGCCGATCCGCGGCTACCTCGACCTGCTCCACGATTACACCGCGAAGGAGAATCTGCACGTCGGTATCTGGGCGACGCCGACCAGCCCCCACTTGCCCGACGATCTCCTGCTGGCCGCGGATCGCCTGTGGCAACAAGCGGAAAAGCTCGCCGCTGACGACGCGCAGACGCTCGACCACGTGAGGAGCGCGCGCTTGAGCGTGGATTACGCGATCGCCGAGCGAGTCCGCGCCACCGGCATTCCGGCGGATGCAGAGCCGGCGCCTCTCGCCGCTCTCGCCCGCGAG
>CAYVPL010000013.1:0-24443 GCA_964453755.1 uncultured Planctomycetales bacterium | reverse complement strand
CATTTCGGCGAGGGGCACGCGAGCGCGAATCAGTTGAAAGTCGCCGTCGCTCTCCAAGCCGAGGATGTGGCCGCGGCGGCCGTTGAGATCGCCGCTGACGTCGCCGAAGTAGCGCGAAGGGACGGAAATTTCGGCTTCGACGATCGGCTCGAGCAGGATCGGGCGCGCTTTGACGAAGGCCTCGCGCAGGGCCTGGGCCCCCGCGATGCGGAAGGAGTGCTCGTCGGAATCCACCGCGTGATGCTTGCCGTCGTAGACCTCGACCTGGAGGTCCACCACTTGCGAGCCGGCAATGATGCCGTGGTCCATCTGCTCGCGCACGCCCTTCTCGATGGCCGGAATGAACTGGCGCGGAATGGCTCCGCCGATCACGCCGTCCACGAACTCGAAACCGCTGCCGCGCGCCGCCGGCGCGATGCGCAGGAAGCATTCGCCGAACTGGCCGCGGCCGCCGGACTGCTTCTTGTGCCGGTGATGGCCTTCGGCTTTGGCGGTGACCGTCTCGCGGTAGGCGATGCGCGGCAGTTCCTTGTCCACGGCCACTCCGCGCTGCGCCAGCCGGTGCAGGATGGCGTTGACGTGCATTTCGGACAGGCCTTCGACCAACTGCTGGTGGGTCACTGGGTCCCGGCGGACGCGAATGGTCGGATCTTCGCGGGCGATCTTGTGCAGTTCGGCGCCGATCTTCTGCTCGTCGGCGCGGCTGTGCGGACGCACCGCGTACGAGGCGTAGGGCGCCGGCAGTTCGAAGTCGTGCGGAGTGGCCGTGCCTTCGCTGACCAGCACGTCGCCGACGTTGAGGTTCTCGATGCGGGTCACGGCCACGATGTCGCCGGGGCCGGCCTTGGCCACCGGATCGAGGCGCGCGCCGAACAAGGTGGCCAGGCCGTTGAGTTTGACGGCCTTGCCGGAATGCGGATCCAGGAAGGCGGTCTCCGGTCCGGCGGCGCCCTGCAGAATGCGCAGGTAACTGATCTGGCCCAGATGCTTGTCGGTCAGCACCTTCCACACGCGCGCGACCAGGCGCTCGCCCTCTTCGCCGTGCGCGAGGTTGCGGCTGTGCATCGCCGCCAGCTGCATCTTCGCGTTCGGGAAATCTTTCACCAAAAACTCGGCGAACTCGTCCACGCCGATGCCGCGCACCGGATCCACGCAGAACAGCGGCGCGAAGGTGCCGCGCGCCATCGCGTTGGGGATCGCGGCTTCCAACTCGGCGTCGGTGACTTCGCCGGATTCGAGATACTTCGCCATCAGGTCGTCGTCGGCTTCGACGATGGCGTCCACCAAGCGGTTGCGCCAGGGACTGCCGGCCTTCTCCTCGATTTCGACGGCGGTGAAGGCCTTGCCCGCGCCGTTGGCGAGCGTGAAGGGCACCACGCGCGGTCCGAGCGCCGCGCGCATGTCCTCGATCACGCGGTCCACGTCGAGGTTGTCGCCGTCGAGTTTCGTCACCACCACGGCGCGCGCGAGGCCGAGGCGCGAGGCGCGCCGCCACAGGTCGAGCGCGTGGAAGGGCACGCCGCCGCCGTGGCGGGCCGCCACCACCAGCACGGCGCAGCCGGCCGCGCCCATCGACGTGATGGCGTCGGCGACGAAATCGGGATAGCCGGGCGTGTCGATCAGGTTGAGCTTGCCGGCCGGCGTTTCGAGGTGGACGACCGCCGCCGCCAGACTGTGCTTCTTCTCCTTCTCGTCCGGCTGAAAGTCACAAAGCGTCGTGCCGTCCTCGACGCGGCCGCGGCGCTCGAGCGCGCCGAAGTGGTGCGCGACGGCTTCGACCAGCGTGGTCTTGCCCGAGCCGGCCGGCCCGAGCAAAGTGAGATTGTGAATGTCCGCTGCGCTCATGGGCTCCAGATCGGCGGATGGGACGGAGGTGCGGGGTGAGTCCGGTTCCGGCGCGCCGCGCGCGCCTTGCGGGCCAGAGCCTAGCATTGCGCCGCAAAAGCAAGCCGCCGTCCGCGGGCAAGCCCGCGGACGGCGGCGAATCGGCTCCAGGCCGCGTTATTCGAGGATCAGGATTTCGACCCGGCGGTTCTTGGCGCGGCCTTCCGGGGTGTCGTTCGCCTCCTTCGGCGCGTATTCGCCGTAACCGGCGACGCGCACGTAGTTGGGATCCAGGCCGAGATCGGCGATCAGGAAATCGGCGACCGACATGGCGCGGTTCGCGGACAGCGCGAGGTTGTTCTTCCAGCCGGACTTCTTCGGCTGCTCGTTGTCCGTGTGGCCTTCGACCCACAGCGTCTTGCCGGCGTAATCAGTCTTGAGCACGTCGCCGACCTTGGTCAGCGTCTCGCGGCCCTGCTTGCTCAGCTCGGCCTTGCCGGAGGAGAAGGTCAGCTCCGAGCTCATGCCCAGCACGATGTAGCCGCCGCGACGGCCGACGTCGACGTTGAGACCCTGGAAGCTGGTGTTCAGCTGGTCCATCTCTTTGTCGTTGGCCGTGATCGCGGCTTCGGCCGCGGCCACGCGCTGCTGCAGCTCTGTGTTGCGCGACTGCTCGAAGGCGATCTGCTCGGCGAGCGTCTGGTTTTCCCGCTTGACGCGGTCGAGCTGCGCCTGATTGCGCGCGCGGTCGCTCGTGAGGGTGGCCAGCTGAGCATCCTGATCTTTGATCATTTGCTGGTCCATCGTGGATTGACATGCCGGCACAGCCAGCAGGGTGAGAATGATGAAGAGAGGGGATTTGGTCATGGAGTCGTCATGGAGCTGGCGAAAGGCGACGCGCCGGAGATCCACTCCGGCCATGTCACCAGGAAGAAGTGGTGGATGGACGTGGGCGCGAGCAGCACGAGCATCGTGCCCAGGATGAGGGGCGGGCCGAAGGGAATCAACCTTCCCGTGAGCCAGCCAACGCGGACTGCGGTGTTGCCGTAGGCGCGCCGGGTTCCGCGCGCGCGCCGCCGGCGCACCACGCAAATCATGCGAGCCACGTTCAACACGCCAAAGAGCGAGCCGACGAAAACGCCCGTGAGCAAAGTCCACAGCGCGCCCTCGAGGCCGGTCCAGGCACCGACTGCGGCAAGGTATTTCACGTCGCCGAAGCCGAGCGCCTCCTGACGGAGAAGATAAGAAAACAGACGCCCAATTCCAAATGCCAAACTGAAAGCCGCGGCCCAGCCGATCAAACCGGCGGTCAGGGCCAGCAGCCAAGGCGGTCCGGAAGGGTCGAAACCGGCGGTTTCGGCCAGTCGGATGCCCCAGGGCAGGCTCTCGCGTCCCGGCCAGAGCTGGAACTCCGGCACGAGCAGCAGCACGGGAATGGCGGCGATCTGGCCGCCGATCGTGATGCCGTCTGGCAGGATGAAGTGACGCAGATCCACCGCGGCGGCGATCCAGAGGGAGGTCAGAGCCACGCAGACGAAGATCAGCGCCAGCAGGCCCGCGTCCGCAGCCCAGGAATGGCCGGCCGCCACGAAGAGCAGGGCCATGCCGACCTCGTGCACCAGATAGCCCGGCCCATAACCGGTGCCGCAGGCGCGGCATTTCCCGCGCAGCAGCAGGTAGGAGACGACCGGCAGGTTGTCGTACCAGGCGATCTGCGCCTGGCAAGCCGGGCAATGCGAGCGCCGCGGCCGCAGCAGGCTCATTTCCGGCGCCCTCGGGATGCGGAAGATGGCTGCCGACGCGAAGGAGCCGGCAATGGCGCCAAAGAGGGCCAAAAAGCCGTTGAACAGCGCCGGCTGCGCGCGCAGCGCTTCGAGGGCCCCTCCCATTGGCCTGATAGTGAGGAAATGAAGCGGCCAAATCAAGGGATACTGGCCCAGACGATTGGTGATGGCCGCAATCGAAATCCAAGACAGAGCCGGACTTAGGACGAATCACCGGACCCGGGCGAGCTCCTCCACTCCAAGTCCTTGTCCTTTCTGCTCTTAGGTCTGACCACCTCCAGTCTTCTGGGCCAGTATCCGAGCGGGGTTCTAGGGCGCCCGCCACACCCGAACTCTTCGCGCCTCGTCCCCGACCGGGTATCCGCCCAGGCCTTCCAGTCCTTCGGGCAGCATCAGGATCCCTCTGCCGGACCAGTCACCGAGTTCGAGTTCGAGGGTGGCGCCCTCGAGGTGATTGCGGGTCAATCGCAGGTGGACACGCAGCGGCTCCTGGCGTGAGTCGGGCAGGGACGAGGCTTCGACCTGCATCGTGGCCGGCTCCTGCAGGCTGCGGGGATCCAAAGGCATGCTGAAACGAAGTTGGGCGGGTCCCTGACGGGCGGCAACGAGTCGAAGCACTCCGGAGTCGTCCAGATCCAGCAGGCGAATCTGGCCGCCGTCGGCGGGGAATCCGCTCAAAGCAGCCGGATCGGCGGGCGACAGGGTGCGCAAGGGAATGACCTGGTCACCCAGCAAGCGCGCGCCGGTCACGCTGGACAGAGCTTGCAGCCGAGGCAGGCCGGCCACGATCAGGCTCAAGCGCGAGTCGGGCGGCAGGCCGGCGTCGGCCAGGTCCGCGCGCAGCGGCAGGCGCGGATGCACGAGCAGCAAGCGGCCGCGCGCCTCGAGGCTGATGCCCGCGCAGGCGGTGCCATCCTCGCGCAGCAGCCGGATCCAGGACGGCCGCACGGGCGAGGCCAGTTCCTCGCTGAAGGTGAGCACCAGCGGCTGATCCAAGGGCACTTCGGCCCCGTCCCGGCCACTCCAGTCCTCCAACCTCAGGCTGCCCGGAGCCGCGGGCTCCGGCGCACAGGCCAGGGCCCCCGCCATCGCCAGACAGGCAAGGGCGAGGGCCCAGGGCAGGTGCGTTTGCGAGCGCTTTACCAGGCGAAGGGCAACTTCAGGTAGTCGAGCGTGGGCACGTCCGCCGTCAGCGAGGTACCCGCCGAAGCCACGTCGAGGTCGAAGGTGAGCCGCCAGCGGATGAAGCGCTTGCCCTTCAGAGTGGCCAGGGTCGTGACGCCGTCGCCGGTCCAGGCCGTGATGCTGGCGGAGTCCAGCGTGTTGGTGCCGGCGATGGCATCGGCGCCCTGGAACTGGAAGCGCACGGCCGAGGCCGCGGGCAGGCCGTCCTTGACGCCGGCCGTGTCCACGCGGAAGTACTTGGCGCGCACGGCCCAGGCCAACGAGGCCACCGGGCTCATCGGACCGTCGGAGGCCCGCGTTCCGATCAGCATCACGTCCGTGGCGCTGTCGTAGGAGGCGGAGACGATCTCGAAACTGCTGGCGACCGGCAGTTGCGCGGTGTTCGGCACCACGTCGAAGCCGATGAGCAGCAGCGGGTTGCCAAGCAGCACGTCCGGGAAGGAACCGGAAGCTGCCGCCACGCTCATCTCGTAGTCCGAGATCGTGGCCGTGCCCGCGCCGCCGTCGGATGCGACGTTGGCGCCCGGCGTGAGCAGGTCGCCGGTCTGGTTGGCGATGCCCGTGGTGCTGGAAACTCCCGCGAAGGCGCCGAGGGCGTTCGCGTAGTCCGGGAACGGACCGACGCCGTTCGCCGGATTGCGCACCTCGGAGAGGCCCGTGTCAATCCAGATGCTCTGCGCCTGCGTCTGCGGCGAGAAGGTGGGCACCAGACCGAAGGGCCGCGGCTCGCCGTAGAGGCCGAGCAGGGCGTCGAGGCGATCCGAGATCACGGGGTTCGCGTTGTTCACCGCATTCATGTACTGCTTGAACGCCGTGTTCACCGTCGGGTGGAAAGTGAGGTCGTTCAGCGGATCCGGCACGTGGATCTGCACCACGCCGCTGGCTCCCGCGCCGCCGCGTCCGGCCATGAAGGTCGAGTTGCCGTCGCGGCTGCCCGGCGCGCCCGCGAGGTCGGCGGCTTGATTCGCCGCGGACCAGCCGCGCCGGCCGCCGAAGGCCTGCACCACGTCGGCCGCGACGAGGTTGTTGAAGAAGGTTGCGGGCACGCTGGGGTTGCCCGCCGTGCCGACGCTGATCGCGGAAAGGTCCACGCCGGTCGCGGACTGCAGGATGACGTGGCCGCCCGAGCCGCCGCCCGATCCGGAGATCTGGGTGATCGTGCTGTTGCCGGAGGACTCGTCGCTGGACTCACCGGAGCTGCCGTTGCCGCCGTTGGCCTTCACGCGTCCGGCCGAACCGATGATGATCTTGCCCACGGCGAAGACCTGCACCTGGCCGCCGCCGCCCCCGCCCGGCGCGCCGCGCCAGTAGTCGGTGGTCGATCCGTACGGGAACAGGATGTCCGGGAAGAACATCGGCAGCGGCTCGAGGATGCCGTCGGGCGGCTGCGTCAAATCCAGGCGCTCGACGCGCTGCGTGTCGCCGCTCGCGCCGCCGCCGGATCCGGCCCACGGGCTGAGCAGTTCGCCTTCGACCAGTTCCGGCACGGTGCCGCCGGTGCCCGACCAGAAGTAGCGGTTGCCGTAGAAATCGTTGGCGGCCAGGCTGTCGGAGAACACGCCCGGGCCCGCGGCGCCCGGATCGGGGCCGAAGGTCGGGTTGCCGTAGCGGAAAGTGATGCTGGCGCCGGTCTGCGCGGGATCGAAGATGTCGTCCGTGTCGGCGGCGGCGTCGTCGTCCTGCTGGATGTCCTCCATGCCGTAGGGCGCGCGGGCCGGGTTGTTCGGCAGGCCCGGATACGGACCGTCCTTGTTGCTGCCGCGCAGGCCCGCTTCAGCGCCGACGAAGAACGTGTCGGCGTTGATGGTCGAGTTGAAGATGGTGTGCTTGGCCTTGCGGAGGTCCGGACCGACGTCGTCGTGATCGGGCGGAGTGTCCACACCGGCGACCCACTTCGTCCAGAAGATCGAATCCGTGCGGCCGGACGAGAAGCCGCCGCCGCCGCCGCCGCCGGAGATGTAGAAGGGAATGTCCGCGAAGTCCAGATCGTTGGACTGCTGCACCGCGCCTTCGCCGCCTTGGCCGCCGAGGCCGGTCAGGCCGAAGGGACCGTCGCCGGTTTCCCCGCGCGGCGTGAAGTTGTTGGTGATCTGCGAGGAGGTTCCGCCTTGTCCCCCGCCGAGCACACCTTGAGCGCCGATGACCGGGATCTCCGGGTGGAAGCGGCCACCGTCCGGACGCTGGGCATGGAAGCCCGTCGCGTCCAGAGTGCCGAGCAGAGTGACCGTGCCGGTCGCGTAGAGCAGGAAGGGGTTCGAACCGCGCAGGCGCAGAGTGGCGCCGGCCTGGATCGTGAAGTCATTGACGTTCATCACCCCGTTGGTGCAGACGAAGACGCGGCCGTTGCCGTCCGTGACCTGGGTCACGCCGGTGGTGTCCACTTCGAGGAAAGCTTGCGCCGCCGTGAGCACGAAGTCGTCGTCGGCGGAGACGGTGCTGCCCGGATATTCGAAGGCCGCGCTGAGGCGGTCGGGTAGGACGGTGGCGAAGGGCTGCGGCAGGTCGGCGGCCAGATCGAGATTGGCCGCGTTGAGGAACTGGTCCGTGTACTCGTCCAGCGTCACGTTGTCCTCGTCGAAGCCCGGCAGCGACAGGAGGTCGCCGAGATCGGGCAGCAGGAAGGCGTCGGAAGTCACGACGCTGGTGTTGCCGTCGCCGCCGAGGTCGAGGAAATCGCCGGTCATGACCACGCGTAAACCGCGTCCCGGCACGAGCACGCCGGTGATTTTGAACAGCAGTTCCGCGTCGTCGGAGCAGTTGGTGGAAACGATCCAGGTGCCGGGCACGACGTTGCCGGAGCCCGGGAAGGCGCCGCCGACGTTCGAGTACTGCACGTAGAGGTTCGACAGATTCAGGCTGTTCGGCGAAGCGTCCACCGACTGGTTGAAGCGCACGCGGATGAACTCGCGCTCCTGGGAGAACAGGTTCAGCGTGACCGGCCAGGTGATGCCGGTGACCTGCGGCGGGCCGTTCACCGTGTCGGCGAAGAGCGGCTCGGTCGGCGGGGTCGGCGTCACGAAGGTGCGCGTCAGGCCCACGCCCAGCGGATGTCCGGAAGTGTCGCGCAGCACCGTGGCGGAAGTCTGCTGCGTCGGCAGCAGCAGTTCATAGCCGATGCCGCCCGGCTGGAAGGAGCCGTTGTCGTTCGCGGAATTGGTCGGGCAGACCGGCAGGAAAGTGATGACCCGGTTGGGGCGGCCCTCCGAATCCGGCCCGAGAGTGAAGGAACCGGAGACCGGCGACCCCTGCGCCAGGGTGTCCTCGGCGCGGATGATGATGGACGAGAAGTTGACCGAGAGCGGATCGATCTCGTTGTTGAACACCAGCTGGATCGGGCGGTTCAGCGCCCAGATGTCGCCGTTGCTCATGTTCGAGGTCAGGGCCTGGAATTCGCCGGTGGCGGGAGCGCTGGATTTGCAAGCAGTCGCGGCCAAGGCCGCGACTGCGAGAGCCGTGAGGATGCGGGACGAAAGGGTCATGGTTACTGGACGTTCCACGCGAAGCCGAGAGCGTCAAGGACCGGGTCGAGGTCCTGCTGGATGTTCGAGATGAAGGTGACGCGCACCTGGAAGTAGTCGCGCCCGGCCGAGATCAGGCCGTCCACGCTGGTGGACCAGCCGGACGGGGTGGAGATTGAGGCGCAGGTGCCGACGTAGTCGCCGTAGGCGTCGAAGTCGGACATGCGCACCACCGGATCATCGCAGTTCGTCAGGTTGATGGTGTCGCAGCCGCGCAGCTCCACCACCACTTGCGTGCCGGCGATCTGCGAAGCGGGCGTCGGTTCGATGGTCAGCGGGGTCATGCTGGCCAAGGAGCCTCCCAGGCCGAACCAGTGGCTATACACGCGGCTGACGCGGGTCACGAAATCCACCTGGCCCCAGTAGAGCTCCGGGCCGTGGTTCTTGGTGACCACGCCCGTGGTGGTGTTGTAGCCGCCGGAGGGCGCCGTGCCTTCGGGCGGGGTGTCCGGACGAATCAGGTGCCAGACACCTTGGCCGTCGCGGCCGCCGGCCGAGAACACGCGGAAGGCTGGCAGCGCCGAGGAGCCGACCATGATCTGCACCTGGAATCCGTTGAAGCCGAATTCCTGGCCGCGCGGATAGCAGCGATAGCGCATCAGCAGCGGCAGGCCGATGCTCGGAATCTTGCTGGTCTGGTAGACGACCGGCTGGCCGAGCGTTTCCGGCGGGCAGCCGTAGGCGTTGCCCGAGCCGCTGCCGCCCGTGAGGGTCACCCCGTCCGGCTTCGGCATGTCGGTGTCGCGGTAGGTGTAGGTCGTGTTGAAGTCCGGCCAGGGCAGCATGAAGTTGCTGCCGGCGTTCAGGTACTTGGTCGAGTCCGAGATGCGGTACTCGGTGTCGAACACGATCGTCTCGTCACGCGGCGCCGGCGTGTAGCCGAAGGCGAAGATGTTGTTGTCAAAGGCGTCCGAGGAGAGGCGGCGCAGGCCCGAGTTCGGCCACTTCGGATAGCCCGAGGCGCCGTCGATCATGTCGTCCGGCAGGCGGTTGGAGTGCGCCAAGGCGATCGAGTAGCGCTCGAAGGTGTCGTCGAACACGACGCCGTCGAAGGGCGACCAGGACATGCCCTCGACGTCGAGGTTGTACTCGTCGATGTTGCCCAGGCCGAAGCCCATGACGTGGTAGGGCCACACCGTCATCAGCACGGCGCCGGCCGGCGTGAGCGGAGTCATGAGGCCCTGCGCGAACCGGAGGCGCTGGCCGACCCAGGGGTTCGAGGGATCGATCGGGCGCGAGAAGTGCGCCAAGGTGCGCGGGCGCATGCGGCCGTCGCCCGCGAAGGGCCCGAACTGGCCGGCGTACTCGGCGCCTTGGTCGTCGTCCTCGTCGCTGGCGTTGCAGCGCAGGGCGAAGTAGCGATCCGTCGGCGGATTCGAGGCCAGACTGATCTGCTGGCTCTGATACGTGTTGCCGGCGATGAAGGTGTCGAAGTCCATCGGATTGCCGGCCAAGTCCAGGATGCCCTGCGGACCGTCCCGGAGCGCGAGATTGTAGAAGAGGCTCGGGCCTTCGCCGTGGCTGTCGGTCAAGCCGGCCAGCGGCGCCAGGGTGTAGGACTGGGCGTCGCCGGACACCTGCACCGGGCCGAAGCGAATGCGGCCGCTGCCGTTGCTGCCGACCACGGTCGAGATGTTCTCGTAGCCGAGCTGGCGGTCGATGTAGTCCGACGCCGACTCGCCGGCGCCGTCGGCATTCCAGGGCCGGGCAAGATCATCCAGGCCGGCGCCGAGGTCCACCGAGGCCAGCACCATGGAGTCCAGCGAGCGCACGGAAGATGCGTCGGCCGGCTCAGAGAAGCGGATGGTGAGCGTGGCGAAGGGATCGAGGCCGTCCGCCGGCAGCGTCTGCGGCTCCGGCGAGAAGGTCACGTAGCAGAGCTGCAGGTCGAAGTCGGCCGCGTTGTAGCGCGTCGTCAAGTTGCCGGTCAGGCCCGTGCCGGTGCCGATGGGACCGTCCAGCACCGTGGCGTTCACCACGTAGGCGTCGGGATCCACGTTGGACAGCACCTGCGCCACCTGCAGGATCGAATCCGCCAGTTCGAAGACGTCGCCGATCTTCGGCTTGAGGCCGCGGCAGTTGACCGCGTCGATCGCGTAGGTCAGCTGACGGACGTTTTCCGAAATCTGCGTGACGCTCGCCGCGGTGACGTCTTGCGTGACGATCAGCGAGGGCCGCGCATTGTCGGTCATGAAGCCGTTGAACGTGTCGTCGGTGTTGCCGCTGCGGAAGGCGCGCACCACCACCGGATCGAGGCCGGCGTATTCGAAGGGCTCGAGAATGGTCTGGCCGTCGCCGGAGCGTTTGACGTCAATCGCGCGCGAGCCCTGCGCGTTGGTCAGGACCAGCGTCTGGTTGATGAAAGGATTGACTTTGGTCGGAATCCGGATCTTCAGGTTGGCGAGGATCTGGTCGGTGCTCGCGGGCAGGCCGATGCCGTTGGCGGGCACGTTGAGATCTTCCGCGTCGATCTGCGAGATGGTCGGATCGAGGATCACGATGCCGCGCGGCTTGCTGTCGGCGCCCGTGCCCTGCTTGACGATGTAGCGAACCTCGAGGCTCTGGAACTGATTGTTAGGACCAGCCACCAACACCTGGATGGTCTGGCGGTCCACCGTGAACGCGGACACGTACTCCGAGAAGATCAGTTGAATCGCGCCGTTGCGCGCGACTTTGCTGAACGGCGGCGGCTCGTCGAAGGCCTTGGCCTGGAGCGAACCCAGTCCCGTGGTGGCGCCGGTGTAGGCAGTCGTGAAGGATCCGGTGCCGACGGGATGCAGGATCGTCAGAGTCTCGCGGCCGGTGATCGGGTTGAGCTGCAGCAGGAAGTCGAGGCCGTCGGACTGGAGCGCCTCGCGGATGATGACGTCTTCCTCGACCAGCACCCCCGCCACGTCCAGCACGTCCACGAGGCGCCCCCACTGGGCGTCCTCGAGGAAGAGAGTGGACTTCCCGGTGCCGGCACCGGTGTTCGTGGTCGAGCCGCCGCCGCCGATGCAGGCCGTTGCCAGCAGCAGGGGGAGGCCGAAGGCCAGACGCAGGAAGCGGGGGTCGATCATGGCGATTCTCTCCATGGGATCAGTTGAGGTCGAGAGCGATGCCGAAGCCGTCGAGCGTCGGCGCCACCGCGAGGTCCGCGTTGGCGATGAAAGTCAGACGGACTTGGAAGAACTTGTACTGCTGGCCCTCCAGATCGGCGAAGTTCTGGGTCCATTCGCTGGGCGTGGACACCGAGCCGATGCCCAGGGTCGCGTCGCCGTAGCCGTCGAAGGGATTGTCCGCGGTGGTCAGCGGCGTCGGCAGCGTGAGCGGGTTGCCGCCGTGGTCCACCTGCAGCGAACCGCGGTATTCGACGACCATCGAGGTGCCCGCGGGCTGGTCCGGATTCTCCGGCTCGAGGATGCCGCCCTGGAAGCCGCCGGCGTTCAGCACGTTGCCCATGTCAAACCAGTGGGTGTAACTGCGGCTGACGCGGACCACGAAGTCGGCGTTCATCCAGTAGATGAGCGTGTCAAACTGGGTCGGCGTGCGGCCGCCGCCCGGCAGGAAGCCGCCCGAAGGCGCGGTGCCGCCCTGCGCCGGATTGTCCGGCTGCACGCGGAACCACTCGCCGGAGCCGTCCTGGCCGCCCGCCGAGAAGAGGCGGAAGGCCGGCAGCGCCGAGCTGGGCTGCATCTTGGTGGTGGTGAACAAGTTCAGGCCCAGGCGGTCCGCCTGCGGATAGCAGCGGAAGCGCATGAGCAAGGACAGGCCCACCGAGGGCACGAAGTCCGGCGCCCAGAAGGGGCCGGTGAGGCCGAAGTCCACCTGGTACTGGCCGTTCGGCGAGCCGGCGCCGCCGCTGCCGCCCAGGAAGGATTGCGGAATGCCCGTGTCGCGCCAGGTGAAGCTCTGCTCGAAGGCCGGGAACGGCAGGTAGTTGACGCCGTTCGTCGGGTAGAGGTTGATCGAGCGCGGCGAGTAGGTGGCGTTGAACACGCTCACCTCGTCGTGCACGGGAAGACCCAGAATGTTCTCGTCGTAGCTGTTCGCGACCAGGCCGGAGGCCGGGAAGATCGGCAGCAGGGAGAGCGGATCGAAGATCTCGTCCGGCAGAGTCGTGGCGTGCGCCAGCGAGAGGCCGAAGGCGTTGTAAGTTTCGTCAAAGACCACGCCGGCGTTGGGCGACCAGGACAATCCTTCGATGTCCATGTTGTGCTCAGTCGGATCCGGATAGCCGAAGCCGAAGTCCTGCGGCCGGTAGGCGTGCATGGTGACGGCGCCCGCCGGGTTCAGCGGATCGGGTTGCGGCGTGCCTTGGTTGCGCGCGCCCACCGACTGGCTGTTGACGTCCGCCGAGCGCGAGAAGCGCGAGGACGGACGGCCGGCCATGCGGCCCGGCTGCACCGTGACTTGGCCGGCGTATTCGGCGAGACCGTCGTCGTTCTCGTCGAGGAGTCCGCCGAAGAAGCCGAAGTACTTGTTGCGCAGAATGGCGTTCGCGCCGCCGGCGGAAGTGCCGTTGGCGCCGCGCACGGTGATCGTGTGCGTCTGGCCCGGCGTGCCCGCCACGAAGTTCACGAGTTCGAGCGGGTTACCGGCCAGATCGTGAATGCCCTCGGGTCCGTCGCGGAGCGCCACGGCGAACTGCAGGAAGGCGTCGTTGTTCACCTCGGAGAAGCCGGCGACCGGCGCCAGGGTGAATTGGGTGCTGCCGTTCGAGACCTCGATCGGGCCGAACATCACGCGGCCTCCGAATTCCGAGTTGACGGCGTCCGTGCCGGCGGCGGTGAAGCGCATGTCGTAGCCGCGCTGGCGGTCGATGTAGGTGGCGACCGTCTCGTTGGTGACGACCTGGCGGAACCAGGCGGCCTCCTTCTGCTCCTTGGTCGTGGGCGTGCCGACGTTTTCGTACTGCGTGATCACGAAAGTGCCCATCGAGTTGATGGTGCGCTTGTCCATCGGCTCGTCGAAGCGGATGGTGACCGTGGAGTTCGGATCGATGCGGCCAGCCGGCAGCGCAGTCGGCGGCGGCTGGATGCTCAGGAAGCAGACCTGGTGCGTGGCGTCCGCCACGGCGTAGCGCGTGGTGTAGCGTCCGGCCAGGCCGCTGGCTCCCGCTTCGATCGAACCCGATTCGATCTGCGCGACGACGCGGTAGTTGGCGGGATCCCCCGCGCTCACCACCGAGGTGGTGACGAGAATGGCGTTGCCGACTTCCATCACGTCGCCCACCTTGGGAGTGATCGGGCGGCAGACGGTGACGTCGTTGGAGAAGATGTACTCCGTCGAGCCGGAGCCCGAGGAGATCACCGAGCTGATCGTGGCGTTGAACACGCCGAGCAGGCTGGGCCGGCGGTCATCGCGCAGGAAGCCGCCGTAGGCGTCGGTCTCGCTGCCCGTGCGCAAGGCGCGCACCAACGTGACGTCGCCGTCGAAGGCTTCTTCGAAGGGTTCCGTGTTGCGATCCTGCACGGCGGGCCGGAGGCCGGTGGTGCTCGTGAGCACGCGCGGCAGGCCCAGCAGCGGATCCGGCACGGTTGGAATGCGAATCACCAGGTTCGTGGAAACGCCGTCCACGGAGGCCGGGAAACCCACCGCATTCTGCGGAATGGACGACTGGGCCGCCTGGATGGACGACACGGTCGGATCAATCAAGAGGTAACCTTTGCCGGCTGCTTCGTCATTCTGTACGAGGTAGCGCGCGGTGAAGGCCAGCACCGGAGGATCCCCCACCAGAATTTGGACCGTCGACTGGTCCACGGTATTGGCGTCCAGCGGCGCGCTGAACGTCAGGCGAACCACGGCGTTCCGCGGCAAACGGTCGAAGGGCGGCGGCTTGGTCGGCGCGCGATCCTCGAGCACCGGCAGGCCCGACTGGGCCGCGCTCAGCAAGGAGTCGAAATTGGCGGTGCCCGCGGTGTCCAGAATCTTCAGCGTTTCCTGCTGCGTCACAGGATTGGTGGACAGTTCGTAATCCACTCCGTCCGACGCGAGTTCCGGCTGAATCAGCACCTCGGTGGCCTGGACGGCGCCGGTGATGTCCACGATGCTGACCTGGCGTCCCCAGTCCATCTGGAGCAGGAACAAGGAGGAGGAGGCAGGCGCTCCGCCGGCCTTGCCGGAACTGAGGCATCCAGCGGCGGAAGCCGCCAGGAGAAGTCCGCAGACCAGGGTGCGGGCGAAGGGTCGGGTTAGCGCTTGGGACATCGGCTGATGGATGCAATCCGCGGGCCAGGAGTGGCGGACCGCCGGATCCCCCATCCTAAGGGTGCCCGGCCGGTCTGCCCAAGCAGTCTGCAACTTTCGTTCCAAAGCCCGGCGTCCTGGCCGAGGGCGGCTCCGCACCTCCCAGGCCGGGCCTGGGTGCGCTTGCGCACTCCGGCGACCGGGCCCAGAAAAGGGCTCAGCCCCCCCACTCGTAGCCCGCCGCCAGCGCCTCCTGGCGCTCGCGGAAGGGGTGGAGATTCTCCGGGCTGATGCGCAAGGCCGCCGGGCTGTGAATGGGATGCACGCGATGGGTCGAGCGGCAGCCGACGTAGTCCACGGCCAGCGGCGAATCGCAGAGCGCGCACAAAAACTGGCGCCGCGTGGCTCCCACCACCCGCCACGGCGTCACCAAGCCCTCGGCCTGGGTGATGCAGTTGGGATTGGCGCAGGCGCCGAGCGCCGGTTCGGGCTGGCCGGCCGGCAGCGGCGAGATCGGCGGCAGCGGCCAGGCGTCCTCGCGCAGCACCGCCAGCAGGATCGCCATGCGCGCGAGCGGACCGAGGCGCGCCTGCTCGAAGTAGAGCGCGCGCGGATCGCCGTCGAGTTCCTTGGGGAGTTCCTCGCGGCGCGGCAGCGGGTGCATCAGCAGGCAGTCGTCGAGCAGCGGGTCGCGCAGGATGTCGAGCGTGAGGCCCGGGTAGGCGTCGCCGCTGACGGCCGCGCCGCGCTCGCGTTGCAGGCGCGTGAGATAGAGCGCATCCATGCGCTCCAGCACGGGCACGTCGTCCTGGAACAGCAGGCCCTGCACCATGCCGCGCGGCTCCAGGACGCGCGCCTCGGGGCTGCCGGTCCAGGTGCGGAACAGCGGATGGCGCATCCAGCGCAGGCGCATGCCGAAATTGTCAAGGATGCGGCGCTCAAAGCTCGATTCCCAGTCGAGGCCGGGCGCCGGCAGCAGCACCACGCGCACGCCGAGCAGCGCGAGGCCCCAGGCCAGGGAGCGCGCGGTGCGGCCGTGCTTCAGATCTCCCATCAGGCCGACGGTGCGGCCTTGGAAGCTGTCCCAGCGGCGCTCGAGCGCGCACAAATCGAGCAGAGTCTGCGTCGGGTGGCCGAGGCGGCCGTCGCCCGCGTTGATCACCGGCACGCGCGCATTCTGCGCCACGACGCGCGAGGCGCCGTCGCGCGGATGGCGCCATACCAGGCAGTCGGCGTAGCCGCCGACGATGTGCGCGGAGTCGGCGAGGGATTCTCCCTTGGATCCGCTGCTGGTTTTCGGATCCGAAACCGTGAGCACGGACCCGCCCAGGCGCAGCACCGCCGATTCGAAGGAAAGGCGGGTGCGGGTCGAGGGCTCCTCGAAGACGTGGGCCACGACGCGGCCGCGCAGGGCCTCGCAGAAGTCCAGCGGACGCGCCTCGATCTCGCGGGTGCGCCGGAACAGGGCCTCCAGGAATTCCTGATTGAAGGATTCCGCCGAGTGCAGTCCTTCCAGGACGGGCAGGAGACGCATCGAAGGTTGAATTCTAGCCGTCCGCTGCGGCGAGTTCCGCCCAGGTGCGAAGCTGCGCGCGCAATCCGGGGCCGAAGGGCAGCCAAGCCTCCGGCGCGGGCCGCGGGCCAAGGCTCTCCGCGAGGCCCGACTCGAGGCGCGCCAACAAGGCTTCGCCGTCCCGCTGGATGCTGCCGCGCAACCAGGATCGCCCGGTCAGCCGTTCCGGATCCCAGCGGGAAGGCAGATCGGCGCGGTGCAGGAGGAACAGGTCGCGCGCGCGCGCGGATGCGAGCGCGGCCAGGACTCGCGGTCCCGGCGGCTCGGCGGCGTCGAACACCCACAACGTGCGCCAAGCGGAGGCGAGAGCCGCTTCGGTGCGCTGCACCGCGAGGCGATCGCTGCTCTGCGCCGCATCCCACAAGCCGGCGGTGTCCACCAGCTGCAGGGACCAGGCGTCGGCGCCCGCTCCCAGCAGGAGCCGCTCGCCCACGAGGTCGCGGGTGGTGCCGGGCGCGTCCGCCACGGTCGCGCGCGCGGCGCGGAGCCAAGCGTTGAAGAGGCTGGACTTGCCCGCATTCGGCGGACCGGCCAGCACCAGCGCCGGCGGCGATTCGAGGGCCTCGGCCCAATCCGCGTGGCGCAGCTGCTCGCGGACCCACTCCGCCCGCGCCGCGCCGGACAGGCTCGCGCCTTCGGCCAAGGTGCGCGGGGCGTCGCGGCGCTGGAATGCGCTCCAGGCGCGGGCGGCGGCGGGCGATTCCGCGCGGAGGAACCGGCGAGCGGCATCTGCGGCATCCGGGAAGTCCGGCACCGGGCCGGCCAAAGGCTCGAGTCCCGGCTCCTCGCGCCAACCCTGCTCCTGCAGCCAGGCGCGCAAGGCCTGCGCCACGCCCGCGCCGCCGTGCAGATGCAACTCCAGCGCGCCGTCGGGCGCCGGCGCCGCGAGTCCTGCGTCGAAATGCGCGCCGGGCGGGCCGAGGCGCACGAGGCGCGGACCGGGCGCCGCCGCGGCCGGACCGAGCAGCGCAGCGAGCTCGGCCGCCGTCGCGCTGAGCCGCCAGCAGGAAAGCGCGCTCGCGCCGCGCGCCGAGATCCGGCGAAATTCTTTCATCATTTCAAGCGCGCGCCAGATCGGCGAGCGCGCGCAGCACCAGGTCTTCCTCGAGGCGCCAGGCCGGGCCGAGCAGCGGCGCCAAGCGCGCGGCGTCGCCGCCGGTGCAGAAGCGCGGGCAGGAGCGGGCGCCCAGGTCTTGCGCGTAGGCCTCCGCGAGCGCGCCGGCGGCCAGCGCCAGCGCGTGGCGCGTGCCCGCGGCGATCGCGCGCGCGCTACGGTCGGGGATGCCGGGCGGCTGCCATGCGGCATCCGGCGGCGGCAAGTGCGGCGCCGCGGCGGCCAACGCCGATTCCTGCAGTCCGAGGCCGGCGCCGATCGCGCCGCCGTGGAAGGCGCCCGCCGCGTCCACCGCATCCACCGTGAAGGCGGTGCCGAAGGAGGCCACGATCGCGGCGCCCGCGGCCGCGCGGTGCGCCCACCATGCGCCGAGCAGGCGGTCCACGCCGGTGCCCTGGCTCAGCACGCGCAACGGCAGATCGGCGGCGGCGATCAGGCGCGGGCGCGCTCCGGCGAGCGCGAGGCGCGGCTCCAAGGCCTGCCACCAACGCGGCGCGACGCTGGCAACGAGGATTTCCCCTCGCGGCGCGTAGCGCGCGAGAACCTCGGCGCAGGAGGCGAGGCTGGCGTCCGGTTGCGCCGGATCGAGGCGCACGCGCGCCAGACAGCGGCCGTCGGCGGCGCCGAATTTGGCGTGCCGGTTGCCCAGATCCAGCAGCGCCACGACTCCGGCCGCGCCCGGCGCGGAGCTCAAGGCAGGCGATAGCGCAGCGAACGCACCGCGCCGAGGCGCTCCACCTTGACCTCGATGGTCCTGGCGTTGGCCGCGCGCAGCGCCTGCAGCAAGTCGTCGCGGCTCAGCGCCGGCGTGCCGTTCACTTCCAGCACCACGTCGTCGGCCCGCAAGCCGAGGCGCGAGAACGGCGAGTTCTCCGGCACGCTCTGGATGCGCAGGCCGCGGATCTCGTTTGACAAACGGTCGCGGTCGGGCTTCACCGGGACCGCGGCGATGACTTCTTCCTGGCTGAGTTTCTCGAAGTAGGCGGCGTCGCCGCTGCCGACCTCGAATTCGCCGGCCTCGTTGAGGCGGGTCTCGGCCGGCACCGAGCGCACCTCGGCGGCGGCATCGTCCGGATTGCGCGCGCCGACCAGGCTGGCCAGCGTGGCAGCCGGCACGGCATAGGTCGAGATGCCGAGCGTCAACTCTCCGGCGCTCTCGCCTTCGCCGTAGCCGATCACCACGTGCTCCGCTTCGATCCGCTTCAGCCGCACGTCCAGATCCTTCTTGGACTTGATGTGAATGCGTCCGCCCGCGGTGAGCAGCGCGCCGGGCGCGTCGTCCTTGGTGTCGTCGGGCTTCTCGTCGGCGGGCTGAATGTAAGCCGCGTTCTGCGGGTGATTGTCAGAGAAGTACTGGATGTAGATCACCAGCAGATCGCTTTCCGTCAGGCGCGCCACGGGCGGCGGCGGCGGTTTGACTTCGGCCGGACGCTCCGGCTCCTTGCCGGTGATGTTGAGCGTCTCGATGACCGCAAACTCCGGATAGGGCAGCAGGTGGCCCGGATCCTGGCGCGGCCCGCCGCCGGCCTTCTCCTGCAGCTTGGCGATGTTGACCGGCTGCAGCAGGACGTCCTTTTGGCGCCAGTAGTCGTAAATGCGCCAGCCGAACGCGCCCAGGGCTGCGACTCCCACGAGCACGAGAAGAAGGCGGAGGAACTTCTCGTTCACCAGCGGCATCTTAAGGAAGCGGGAGCCGCGACTGCGACGCCCTGCTCAGGCCTTGGGACGCCGGCTGGCCAGGCCTTCTTCCCGGCCGGAAGGCGCCGGACGCGCCGCCAGCGCGAACAGCCGGTCCTGCAGTTCCGGGATGCCCTCCCCGGGGGCTGCGCTGATGCGCATCAGCGGCGGCGCTTCCGGCAGCCGGGCCAGCGCCTGCTCGAGTTCCGCCGCCCGCGCCGCGGCCTCCTCGTCTTCCACCTTGGTGGCAGCCACCAGCACCGGCCGCGCCGCCAGTTCGGGGGCGTAGCGGGCGATCTCCTGGCGCACGACCTGATAGGCCGCGGCCGGCTCCATCCCCTCGCTGCCGCAATCCACCAGATGCAGCAGCACGCGCGTGCGCTCGACGTGGCGCAGGAAGCGCAAACCCAGGCCGCGCCCCTCGGCAGCGCCCTCGATCAGGCCCGGAATGTCCGCCAGCACCAGGCTCCCGCCGTGGCCGCGGGCCTGCATCACCCCGAGCGAGGGATGCAAGGTGGTGAAGGGATAGGCGCCGACGCGCGGCCGCGCGGACGTCAGTTTGCGCAGCAGCGTGGACTTGCCGGCGTTGGGCAGGCCGACGATGCCGACGTCGGCCATCAGTTTCAGTTCCAGGCGCAGCCGCCGCACTTCTCCGGGATGCCCGTCCTCGGACCGGATCGGCGTCTGCTGCGTGCTCGAGGCGAAGCGCGCGTTGCCGCGGCCGCCGCGGCCGCCCGCCGCGACGACGATCTCCTGGCCCGTCAGCGTCATGTCCGCCAGCAGGTTGCCGTGCTCGGCGTCGAAGATCTGCGTGCCGACCGGCACCACCACGATCGTGTCCTGCCCGGCCTTGCCGAAGCAGTTCTTGGAGCCGCCATTGGCGCCGTGCTGGGCCGAAATCTGGCTCATGCGCGCCAGCCGGAACAGCGAATTCTCGTGTTCGTCGGCCCGCAGCACCACGCTGCCGCCGTCGCCGCCGTCGCCGCCGTCGGGCCCGCCGTGGGTGACGAACTTCTCGCGGTAGAAGGAGACGCAGCCGTCGCCGCCGTTGCCGGCGGTCACCAGCAGCAGGGTCTCGTCGCGGAAGGTCGGCTCGCTGTTCTCCATGGCACGAACCCTCGCTCGCAACGCATCAGCGGCCGCGTTGGGCCGCGCGGACTCTAGGCTTCGAGTTCGATCGGCTCGATCGCGACCCGGCGCCGCGACTGGAACTCGACCCGCCCTTCGCGCAGCGCGAAGAGAGTGCAGTCGGAGCCCATGCCGACGTTGCGGCCCGCGTGAAAGCGCGTGCCGCACTGGCGCACGAGGATTTCTCCGGCCAGCACGATTTCGCCGCCGTAGCGCTTGATGCCGCGCATCTGCGGATTGGAATCACGGCCGTTCTTCGACGATCCGCCGCCTTTCTTGTGTGCCATGGCTGTGCTCGGTGAACTCTTCGTTAGCCCTTGATTTCCTTCAC
This sequence comes from uncultured Planctomycetales bacterium, assembly GCA_964453755.1. Taxonomy (GTDB): domain Bacteria; phylum Planctomycetota; class UBA1135; order UBA1135; family UBA1135; genus JAQBVK01. The sequence continues at coordinate 4,141 of CAYVPL010000013.1, read as the reverse complement.
GCGGATGAGCGTGTAGGCCTGGCGGTGTCCGCGCTGCTTCCGGCTCGACTTGCGCCGGCGGTAGAAGAACACGCGGATTTTCTCGTCCTTCTCGTGCCCGAGCACCTCGGCCACCACGCGGGCGCCTTGGATGCTGGGCGAACCGACGGCGACGCTGCCGTCCTTGCGCTTCAGGAGCTGCACTTCGTCGAAGACGATCTCGGAGCCGGCTTGGGCTTCGAGCAGATCCACCCAGGCCTCTTGGCCGGGTTGGAGACTGAGGCAGCGGGAGCGATCGCGGACGACGGCAAACACGGCAGTTTCGGGTAGGTTCGCTGAGAAGAAAGGCGCGACAGTTTAGCGGCTGGGGGGCGGTCCGGCAAGGAGTTCCGGCAGAACCACGGGGTCCGAGGCGGCGACCTGGACGTCCTCCAGGAGCTCCACCGGTTTGCCCAGGGCCGCCAAGGCCTCCTGGAAGGAGCCGCGCAGCACCGCGCAGGTGCCCGGCTGGGCCCGGATGCGGAAGGAGCGGGCCTGCGGTTCGGCGCGCAGCCGCCGCAGGGCGCGCAGGGCCCCGGCGTGATGGTGGGCGACGTGGCCGCTGCCGCCGCAGCCGCGGCATAGGGTCTCGACGGTGCGCGGCACGCCCCCCCCCACCCGCCGCCGCGTGAACGCCATCAGGCCGAAACTGCCGAGATGGCTGGTCTTCAGGCGCGCGCGATCCTGCTGCAGCGCGTTGCGCAGCGCCGCCTCGACCTGCCGGCGATGCTCGGCGCGCTTCATGTCAATGAAGTCCACCACCACGATGCCGCCGAGGTCGCGCAGCCGCACTTGGCGCGCGATCTCCTCCACCGAGGCGAGATTCGCGGCCAGCGCGGTCTCTTCCAGCGTCGCCTGCCCGGTCGGACCGCTGTTGACGTCGATGGCGGTGAGAGCCTCGGTCTCGTGGATCACGATGGACGCGCCGCCGGCCAGCGGCACGCGCGGGCGAAACAGACTCTGCCAATCGCGCTCGAGATCCAGCGCCTCGAACAGCGGCCGGCTGTTGTCATAGATCTCGACGGGCGTCGCCACGCCCGCCTCGCGCAGCGCCTCGCTCAGCGCGGCCGCGGCGGCGGGCTCGTCCACCACGATGCGGCTGAACTCGGCGCCGAGCAACTCGCGCACGGCGCGCACGACGGGCGACTCGTCCGTCAGCAGCGGGCCCGGCGCGGCGGCGTGGCGCGCGCGTCCTTCGAGTTCCTGCCAGCGGCGCTGCATGACGCTCCATTCGGCGCGCAGCAGTTCCGGATCGCAGCCCTCGGCGGCGGTGCGCGCGATCAAGCCGACTCCTGGCCCGCCGATTTCCAGCAGGGCTTGGCGCAGCCGCTCGCGCTCGGCAAGGTCGGTCAGGCGCCGGCTGGCGCCGGGGCGTCCCAGCGAGGGCATGTAGACCAGCCGATGCCCCGCCAGCGAGATGAAGGTGGTGAGGGTCGCGCCTTTCTGCCGCACCGGATCGCGCAACACCTGCACCAGCACGCGGCGGCCCGGCCGCAGCAGCTCGCCGATGCGCAGAGCGCGCGGGGCCGCGCCCGCGGCCGGCGCCGGCTCGCCCGCGTCGCCGAGGCCGCCCGCATCCGCGTCGGCGGACTCCGCGCCGTCGTCGGCGCCGAGCAGGCTGCGCACGCCGGCTTCGCGCGGCGCGGCCAGGCTGGCGGCGGCCACGCCATCCAGCGCGGCATCGGCGAAACCGGGGTGCACTTGCCCGACGTGCAGGAAGCCGGCGCGGCCCGAACCGAGGTCCACGAATGCGGCGTCGAGGCCTTCTTCGACGCGCGACACGATGCCCAGAAAAATTCCTCCCACCTGCGAGCCGCGCTCGGTGCGCGTCCAGCGCAGGTCGAGGAGGCGGCCGTCGCGGGCCAGCGCGACGCGCGTCTCCTCCGGATCGCGGGCGTTGACCGCGAGCAGCGGCGCGTCGGACGCGGTCATCGCAGAATCAGCGCGGCTCGTTCGCGCTGACCAGGTCGAGAATGGCCGCGAGCGCGAGTTCGGCGTCCGGCCCCTGCGTCTTCACCGTGACGGTGGCGCCGCAGGGCGCTCCGAGTGTCATGATCGCCAGAATGCTGCGGGCGTCGGCCCGGCGGCCCTCGTACTCCAACTCGACCTTGCACTGAAATCGCTGCGCGGCCGTGACGATGGAGTGGCTCGGGCGGGCGTGGATGCCGTGGGGATTCACCACCACCCGGCTGCCGACCGCGGTCGCGTCCGCTGCGGCGCTCACCGGATTTCAGGCCGGCGCCAGTTCGTTCAGGAGGTCGAGAACCTCTTGCACGTTCTGCGTCTGGCGGGTGAAGGAGACGAAGTCCTCGTGTTGCGCGATGCTCGCGCACCACCGCAGGAGTCCGAGGTGCTGGTCGGCCGTCTCGAGCGGCCGCACGATCGAAAAGAACACGTGCACCGGCTCGCTGTCGAGCGCGCGGAAGTGGACGCCCTCGCGATGCACGCCGAGCACCACGGTCACCTGCTTGAGGCCGGGCAGCTTGACGTGCGGGATGGCCACGCCCTGGCTGGCGGTGGAGCCCTGCGCCTCGCGCTCGGTGAGCGCAGCCAGCAATTCGTCGCGGCGCGGCGCCAGCTCGGCGTTGTTGGCGACGAGGCCCTCCACCAATTCCTGCAGCAGACCGCGCGCATCGGCCGCCTTCAGACCGAGCAGGATGGACTGGGAATGGAGAGGCGGGGCTAACTTCATGGTGGTATTCATGCGCCGGTCCGGCGAGTGTCGTCGCGGCGCTCCTTGGCGCGCGCGACTTGAGTCTCGATCTTGGCCACCGCAGCGTCCACGCCGGCGCGATGGTCGTGGGAAGTCTCGCGGGCGCGGATGGGATCGCCGCGCCGCGGATGGAGGAGAATTTCGCAGGTCAGGCCCTCGCGGCCCTGGTCCAGCACGATCTCGGCGCTGGGAAACTCGAGGCCGAGGCGCTCGATGGCGGAGAGGCGTTCCGCGGCGTAGGCGCGCAGAGCTTCAGGAAGCTCCGCATGACGGCTCGTGACCTGGATTTTCATCATCCTCGTGGTTCGCCTGCAGCGCCCGCGGACGAGTCGGCGGCCGCCGGGCGCTGGAAGCCAGGATACGCGCGCGCCGCGGATCGCGGGAGTGCGGCGAACGGGTCTTCGGCGTAGCGGACGCGCCACAGGATCAGGCCTTGCGGCGGGGCCGTGGCGCCGGCGCGGCTCCGGTCGCGGGCGGCCAGCACGGCCGCCGCCCATTCCGGCGCGCGGCGGCCGCGGCCGATCTCGAGCAAGGTGCCCACCAGGTTCCGCACCATCTTGTAGAGGAAGCCGTTGCCCGCGGCGTGGATCACCAGGCCGCCCCGCACCGGCCGGATGCGCAAATCCGTCAACCTGCGCACGCTGTCGCGCACCGGGCGGCCGGCCGCGGCGAAGGAGGCGAAGTCGTGCCGCCCCACCAGCAGCCGCGCCGCGGCGCGCATGGCGGCCAGGCCGAGCGCGCCGCGATGCCAGTGCGAGCACTCCGCGCTCAGCACCGGCCGCACTTCGCCGAGTTCGATGCGATAGAGGTAATGCTTGCCGATCGCGCTCATGCGCGCGTGAAACTCCGGCCCGACTTCGGCGGCCGCGCGCACGACGACGTCCTCCGGCAGATAGGCGTTGAGCGCCTCGCGAATCCGGCCGGAGACCGGCGGGCGGAAAGTCGTGAAGTGCGCCACCTGGCCCCAGGCGTGCACGCCGGAATCGGTGCGTCCGCTGCCGTGCATCACGGTGGTCTCGCCGGTCACGCCGGCCCAGGCTTCCTCGAGCGCCTGCTGCACGGTCGGACCGCCGGCCTGCCGCTGAAAGCCCTGATAGCGCTCGCCGCGGTAGGCGACGAGCAAGGCGATGCGCCGCGGCGCGGCGATCACGGGCCGTCGCGGCGCGCCGGCCGCGCGTCCTGCCGGCCGCGGAAGGCTTCCGCGAGAATTTCGCCGTGCAAGTATTCGAGGCGCGCGCCGATCGGCACGCCGCGCGCGAGCCGGCTGACTTTCACCGGCAGGCCCTCCAAGGCCTCCAGCACCAGAGCCGCTGCGCCTTCGCCTTCGCGATCCGGCGCGGTGGCCAGCACGACTTCGCGCTCGCCGTCCTGCTCGACGCGGCGGCGCAGCGAGCGCAGCGCGCCGGGATC
>CAYVPL010000012.1:0-24559 GCA_964453755.1 uncultured Planctomycetales bacterium | reverse complement strand
CTCGACGTGCACGGCGAAGCGGATCGAGGTGGCCGTGCCGGGAGCCGCGGCGCCGCCGTCGTCCGGGGCGCACCCGGCGGCGAAGCGCTGCGCGCCGGGCGGCACGCGGAACGCGATGCGCGAGTTGGCGTGCGTGCCGATGCCGTCGGCCACGGGCTGGCCCGCCACCTGCATCTTGCGGCCGTCGGCGGCGGCGTTCATGCGTGCCTCGCCCCATCCGGCTTGCGCTTCCAGCCACTCCAGTCCGGTCAGCCGCACGGATTGATTGTCAGAGATGAAGCGCGGCTCGATCCAGTCGGCCCAGTCGTAGTTCATGCCGTCGCCGCCGTCTTCCACCACCAGCCAAATCACGTCCGCGCCCGCCACGTCGAGTTCCACGCTCGTCTGGCCGCCCGGGCCCAGCAGCTCCGACTGCCATTCCCGCTTGGCCTGCGCGAACTCGCCGCCGACGGCGTCGCCGACGCCGTGCGCGCGCCAGAGACTCGCTGCGTTCTGCCGCACCCACCAGGCCGCGTAAGGCCGGCGCTCGGCGGGACCGGCGAGCGCCAGCGCCACCATCGCCTCGGCCGCTTCGCGCTCGGGCATGAAGGCGATCGCGTCCGTGGCGGAGCGCGCGATGCCGGGCTGGGCGCCGGGCGAGCTCGCGGCGCGGCGCAGCAACTCCAGCGCGCCGGGGGGATGCAGGCGCCAAGCCAGTTCGAAGAGCGGCCCGCCTTGGCCGTCCGCGGCCGCAGCCGCAGCGGCGTCACCGAAACTCGCCAGCAGCGCGGCGAACAGTTGCTCCTCCTTCCCGTCCGCGGCGATGCCGATGCATTCCAGCAGCGCGCGATCGCCTCCCGGATAGGCGCGCGCCATCGGCGTCAGCACGCGCGCGCATTCCTCCCAACTGCGGTCGCGCAGCATCGTGAGCACTCCGGCGCGCACGAGCGCGGAGGGGTCCTGCGCGCGCGCCGCCGCCGCGCTCAGCCCGCTCGGATCCTGGCGCAGACGCGCGGCCTGACTGAAGGCGAGCCGCACGCGCGGATCGGGGTGCTGCATCGCTTCCTGCAGCGCGGCCGGAGGATTCGGCTGCTGCGCCCAGATCCACACCCGGCGCGCCAGAGTCTGCGCGTCGCGCAGCGCGTCGCCGGTGGCGGGCGCGGGAGCCGGCGCAGTGCCGGATGCCAGCAGGTCGAGGAGCACCGTGCCGCGCACGCTCGGCGCCGGCGAGTCGAGCGTCGCGTCGAGCGGTCCCCAACCGCGCGGGCCGCCCTGCGGCACCAGCCGCAGGATGCGGCCGTAGGCCTCGCGATCCCCTGCCGCGTGGCCGCCCACGCCCGGATCCCACCAGTCGGCGATCAGGATCGAGCCGTCCGGCGCGACCGCCACGTCGCTGGGCCGGAACCAGTGGCCGCGCTCACCGGCGGCGTCCGGCGCCGGCTCGATCAGCAGCCCGTGGCGCAGCGCCAGCGTGCCGCCCTCCGGCTCGGGCCGGTGCACAAACACCAGCGAGCGGCCCGCGTCGGCGTCGAAGACCGCGCCGTTCAACTCCGGGAACAGCGCGCCCTCGTACACCACGACGCCGGTCGGTCCGCCCGTGCCGTTCTCGCAGCCCATCGGCATGATGCCGGGGTCGTCCTGGTGCCAGTGCGAGGCAATCCGCTCCTGCCCGGGCCGCCGGTCCGCCTGCCAGAAGCGCGCGCCGTCGTTGCTGAAAAAGCCGTAGTTGCCGCCGTCGGCCAGCGCCACGGTGCGGCAGCCGCCGTTGCCGTCGTCGTCGTTGTCACAGATGAAGAGCGTGCCGAAGGAATCCGCGGCGGTCTCGTACTGGTTGCGGAAATTGTGAGAGTAGACGCGCAGGCCGGTGCCGTCGGGGCGGATGGTCCCGGTCAGGCCGCCGGTCCAGACGCGCCCGTCGTCGCTGACGAGCCCCGGCTGATTGCCGGCGTGGGCCGGCCCGCCGTCGTTGTAGACCGAGCCGCTGCGCAGGGTGAAGCCGGCGCGGTCGGTCACGACGTGCGGACCGGCGTTGCCCGTGTTCCAGACCAGTTCGCCCCACGGCGCGACGACCACCGAGTGCAGGCCGTGGTCGTGATCGAAGCCGCCGAAGCCGGTCAGGAAGACCTCGCGCTCGTCGGCGCGCAGGTCGCCGTCGGTGTCGCGGTAGACGAAGAGATTCGGCGAGCAGGACACGAAGACGCGGTCGCCGATGACGGCCACGCCCAGCGGCGCCACGAGATCCGCGTCCTGCGCGAACACCGTGGACGTCTCCGCCTTGCCGTCGCCGTCGCGGTCTTCGAGCACCACGATGCGGTCGCCGGCGTCGTGGTGGAGTCCGGGATTGCGCCCCCGCCACTGGCGGTAGTTGACGGCCTCGGCCACCCACACGCGGCCCTGCGCGTCCACGTCGAGGGCCGTCGGGTTGTAGAGCAGCGGCGACTCGGCCCACAGATCCACGCGCGCGCCCGCCGGGGCGGCGAACTGGCTGGTGAGATCGGAAGCGCCGCTTTGCGCGGCGAGCAGAAGCAGGGCGGACAGGGTGGGCATGGGCGGCGCGAAGCCGCCCAGCCTATCCGCGCACAAAATCAGTTCGCCGGCACGTCGAAGGTCACGACCTGTCCCGCTTTGACCTCGATCGGATCGGAGTTGTAGCCCGGCGGCGCCATGATCGTGTAGGTGCCGGTGGCCAGATCCTTGAACTCGTAGGCGCCGCCCGCTCCCGGCTGCGCGAAGCCGGCCTGATTGCCGGAGCCGTCCATCAAAATCAGGATGTTGCCGAAGTTGGATTCAGGGTCCACGGGGCGGCGATCCACGCCGCGGATCACGCCGCCGGAAACCAACCCGGCCGTGCCCACGTCGAGTTCCTGATTCTCCTTCAGCACGATCCGCTCGCTGGTCCAGTTGGCGAAACCGCTGGACGAAACCCGCACGACGTATGCGCCGGGCGGCACTTCCTCGAAACTGAAGCGGCCGGAGCCGTCCACCTGCGCGCTCGTCGAAGGCCCGCCGCCGAAACTCATCGCGCCGCCGCCGCCGCCGCCGTCGTCCACCGCGATCGCGATGCCGAGCCGGGCGCGCGGCCGGTTCGGGCTAGCGCCACCGTCCTCCGCGGGCGCCTCTTCGAGCCTTGCGATCGCGTTGGCCGGCACGCGACCATCGGCCAGCACCAGACCGCTGATGCGGCCGCCGCGCACGTCCACTTCCAGTTCCTGCGGGCCGGCCGTGAGATCCACCTTCTCGCGCCGCTCCGGCAGCCCGTTGCCCGGATTGATCACGAGCTCGTAGGGTCCGGGCTCGGAGGGCTGCAGACGGACTTTGCCGTTGGCGTCGGTGCGCGCGCCGCCGCCGAAATTCGGCATTCGAAACGCGTCTTCCGACTGCATGGCTTCGAGTCGGACTTCGGCGCCGGCGAGGGGCGAGCCGCGGCGCGAGACGACGGCAGTCGGAAGACAGAGTCCTGTGGCCTGGAGGACGACTTCGAGCGCGTCGCCGGGCACCAGCATGGCCGGCACTGCGGTGTGCGATTGCTTGGCGCCGTTCTCCGTCGGGCTGTTGGGGCCGGCGAAGACGAAGCCGGAAGGCGCCGCGGCGGCGCGGTAGTCCACCGTCCACGCTCCCGGCGCGAGGCCGGCGAAGATGGAGCGGCCCGAATCGTCGGTGCGGCGCGTCTGCGGCTTGGCCTTGTCGGCGAGCGCCGGATCGGCCGGCGTGGCGACGACTTCCACGCCCGGCAGCGGCAGGCCCGCGCCGTCCTGAACGCTCACGCGCAGATCGGCGCCGGGCAGCAGCGCGACGGCGAGATCCTGCGGTCCCCTCTCACGCACGAGCACTGCGCTGTGCGAGGCGAAGCCTTCGGCTTGGACGCGCAGGTCGTAGCGGCCTTGCGGCAGATCGGCGAAGGAAGCCAGGCCGTCGGCGCCGGTGCGCTGGCTCTGCTCGTCCGCGCCGCCGAAGGACACCTGCGGCCCGCGGCCGGGGCCGGCCCGCACGCGCAGCTCGCGCCGCACTCCGCCGGCGCCGTGCGTTTCCTGTTCTTGAGCCGGCGTCAGCGTGACCACGGCGTCGGCCAGCGGCGCGCCGTCGAGAGCGCGAGCGACGGCGACGGCCAGCACGGAAGCCGGCGTCAGGCGCACGACGGCATCGAGCACGTCCTGCTTCAGATCCACGCGCTGGCCGCTGCTGCTGGCGCTGCCGGAGCTGGCGACGATCGCCCACACGCCCGGGTCGAGCCCGTCGATCAAGAAGCGGCCTTGCGCGTCGGTGGTGGCGGAGTGATCGTCAAAGAGGTTGCGGAAGTTGAATCCTTCCTCCTCGTCCTCCGCGCGCTCGAGGCGCAGTTCGGCGCCGGCGATCGCATCGCCGTCCGGACTCAGCAGGCTGCCGCCGAAACTGAGCGCGGGCTTGAGCTGGATCAGCAACTCGGCGGCAGAGGCGTCGGCCGACGCCCAGGCCAGGCCGTAACCGGAGGCGCGGGCGCTGACGCGCGAGCCGGCGCCGGCCTCGACGCCGCGCAGGCTGAAGCGCCCGGCGGCATCCGTCACGGCGTCCGGCGCCCGCGAACTCGGGCCGCCGGGCAGCACGATCGCAATGCCGCCGCCGCGCAGCGGACTGCGCAGGAAGACTTCGGCGCCGGCGATCGGCCGGCGATCCGGATCCACCACCATGCCCTCCAGCACGCGTCCGGTCTGCAGGCGCAGCAGCGCCTCGGCTGGCGCGCCGCCGGCTTTGGCCGTCACCTTGGCGGCGTGGTCGCCGCGCGCCGGCGCGAAGCCGCGCGCCTCCGCTTCGAGCACGTAATTGCCGGGCTCGACGCCGGTGAAGCTGAAGCTGCCGTCCGCGGCAGTGTCGGCGCTGCGTCCGCCGCCGAAGCTGAAGCCGCGGTTGCCGCCGCGCTCGGCGGCGCGCAACGCGACGCGCGCGCCCGCCACCGCGTGACCTTCCGGATCGAGTACGCGGCCCGCGACCTGCGCGCCCGCCATCAAGGCGACCGCGCCGAGATTCAGGCTCTCGCCGCTGGCCAGCGGTTGCAGACTGAGCTGCTTGCTCTGGTGATGGGGGCTCGCCACTTCGACGCTCAGGCGCTGCCCCACCGGCACCGGAATGCGGATGCGGCCCTGCGCATCTGCGGCATGGCGGGGCAAGGCCGCGCCCGGCTGGCCGATGCCCGGCAGGCGGAATCCCGTCGGCAGGTCCGCGGGAGCCTCGTCCTCGGCGGCGGTGGCCCAAGCTTCGGCGATCGGACGATCGCTGGCGTCGCGCGCCAGCAGAATGAGTTCGGCGCTGCCGGCCGGCAGTTCCGCGAACGCGCCGGATGCGGCGGCTACGGCCGAGTCGGTTCGGCTCAGCGCGGCGCCGGCTGCCGGCTTCTGCCCGGCGTCGGTCAAGGCGCCGGCGGCCGGGTCCGCGCCCGTGGCGGCGCCCGCGCCGGAGGGGGCGGAATCCTGGCTGGACGGGCCGGACAGGAAGAACCAGAGCCCTGCGCCCACGGCGAGCAGGAGAAAGAGAGCAAGGATCGAGTTGCGGTTCATGGGAGAGCGGTGAGGACTCTACGCCCGGCGCGGGAAGGCGTGGGCGGATCCTTGGGCGGCGGAGTCCCGGTCAGGTCCCGGCTAGCCTGAGCCGGCATGCTCAGCTCCCTCCTCCTGACCTTAGCGGCCCAGTCGGCCCCCGCAATGCCCGCCGTGATCGGCCGCTACGAGGCGGATCTCACGGCTCTCGACCGCCTCTCCCCGCTCGACTGGACGCCGCAGGCGCTGGCGCGGCTGGAAAGTTTTCATCGGGAAGCGCTGGCCGGGCTGGCGCAGGCCGCGCCCTTCTCACAACTTGCGTTGGCCGACCGCGCGGACTGGGTGCTGCTGCGCAATCGCATCGACCACGAGTTGCGCGGCATCGCGCACGAGCGCGCGCGCCAGGCCGAAGTGGATCCTCTGCTGCCCTTCGCGCCGCCGCTGATCGCGCTGATCGAGGCGCGCATGGAGCGCAGCTTCGCGGACGCGCAGGAGTCGGCGGCGGCGCTCGACGCGGCGGCGCGCGCGATCGCGAGCCTGCGCAAGGAGTGGGAGACGGCGAAACCCGCCGCGCGGCCGACGGTGGCCAACCGCGCCGCCGAGCGCTGCGGCGAGTTGCGCGACGCGCTCGCCGGCTGGCAGCGCTTCTACGCCGAATACGATCCGCAGTTCACCTGGTGGTGCGAGGAGCCGTTCGGCCGGCTGAACCGCGCCCTCGGCGAGCACGAGCGCTTCCTGCGCGAGAAGGTCGGCGGGCTCAAGCCGGACGACGACGAGCAGTTGATCGGCGATCCGCTCGGCCGCGCCGCTCTGCTCGACGAACTTGCGTTCGAAATGATTCCCTATTCACCGGAGGAGCTGATCGCGATCGCCGAGCGCGAGCTGGACTGGTGCCGCGCGCGCTGGGACGAAGCCGCCGCCGAGATGGGGCACGGCTCCGACCGCCGCGCCGCGCTCGAGGCCGTGAAGGGAATGCACGTCGCGCCGGGCGATCAGGCCAAGCTGATCGTCGAGTTGGCCGAGGAGGCCGAGCAATTCCTCCGCGCGAAGGACCTCGTGACCGTGCCCGAACTCTGCAGCGAGACCTGGCGCATGGAAATGATGTCTCCGGAGCGGCAGAAGTACACGCCGTACTTCACCGGCGGCGAAGTGATCAGCATCGCGTTCCCGACCGCCGGCATGGAGCACGGCGACAAGGAAATGAGCCTGCGCGGCAACAACCTGCCCTTCTGCCGCGCCACCGTCCACCACGAGTTGATTCCGGGCCACCACCTGCAGGGCTTCATGGCGCGGCGCTGGAACCAGCACCGCCGCGGCTTCGGCACGCCGTTCCTCGGCGAAGGCTGGGCGCTGTGGTGGGAAATGCACCTGTGGGATCTCGGATTCTTCCGCACGCCCGCGGACCGTGTCGGCGCTCTGTTCTGGCGCTCGCACCGCTGCGCGCGCATCATCTTCTCGCTCAAGTTCCACCTCGGCGAGTGGACGCCGCAGCAGTGCGTGGATTTTCTCGTGAGCGAAGTCGGCCACGAACAGCGCGGCGCCGAGGCCGAGGTGCGGCGCTCGATCCAGGGCGGCTACGGTCCGCTCTATCAATGCGCCTACATGGTGGGCGGCCTGCAGTTGCGCGCCCTGCACCGCGAACTCGTGCGCGACGGCGGCATGGCCGACCGCGAATTCCACGACACTGTCCTGCAGCAGAACTCGATCCCGGTCGAGATGATCCGGGCCATCATGACGAAGCGCCAGGACCTGTCCCCGGATCACCGGGCGTCCTGGCGCTTCGACGACGTGAAGTAGAACGCTCTACAGCGTCACGCCGTACACGGAGTTCGAGGCCAGCGCGTCCGGGCTGCGCAGCACCACGGCCTGGAACGCGAAGACGCGGCCGGCCGGCACGTGGATCGGAATGGACTTGCTGAAGGAAGCTACGCCGAGACCGTCAGCCGTCGCGCTGCCGACCACGCGCACCGGCGCCTGGATGTCCAGCACGGTCGCGCCGAAGGACGGGTGGGTGTAGCCCGAGCCCATCACGATCGGCTTGCTGCTGCGGTAGACGGTCACCAGTTCGCCCGGCTGCGCGCCGGTCGAGGAGAACACCGCTGCGCCGCCGATCGTCAGCGGGCTGACGTCCAGATCCAGGCCGGAGCTCGAGCTCGAGCCGCAGCAGAGGTCGTAGTCCATCCACCAGCCCCACTGGCCGCCGGTGAAGGCGTTCTGACCTTCCGCCCAGGCGGTCTGGTTGCCGTGCAGGTCGCAGGACACGTCGGTGTGCACGGCCACCTGGACCGTGTCGCCGCAGACGGCGCCCAGGTCAGACAATGGAATCAGCTCGGTGTGGGAGCTCACTCCGTTCGGGTAACTAGTCTTGTAGGGGAACTGGCCGGGCGACACGTTGCCGCCGTGGTTGGTCGGCGGCGGGCCGAGGCCGGCGTAAATGTGCACGGCCCAGATGGTGCCCTGGTGGTGCATCACCGCCATCGGGGTGATCTGGACGTCAATCCGGAGCGTGTCTCCGGAGTTGGTCACCGTCACCGTGCCGGCCTTGTGATGCTGGCCGGCCATCAGATCGGTCACGAAGGAATCGCAGCCTTGCGGGGCTGCGGCCAAGGCGAGGAGGAGGCTCAGCATGATGAAAAAAGTCTATCCGGCATTCGCGAGGAACGCCGGATAGACTTGCCGCAGAACAAGCAGTACTACTTGTCTTCTTCGCGAATTCCCATACCCTCGCGGTCCGGGTAGGCCGGCCGCTTCGGCGCCTGCCACTTCTTCTTGGCCACCTCATCCATCATGTGGGCGATCGCCGCATCCAACTGGGGGTCTTCCCCCCGCGCCAGGGCGGTGGGGTTGTCCATGACCTCCATGTCCGGATCCACGCCGTGGCCCTCGATGCCCCAGGTGCCGTCCAGGTCGTAGTAGGCGAAGGTCGGCACCGTGATGGAGCCGCCGTCAATCAGGCCGGGGTTGCCGGAAATGCCCACCAGGCCGCCCCAGGTCCGCATGCCGATCAGCCGGCCCAGACCCTTCTGCTTGAAGTAGGCCGGGAAGGCGTCGCCACCCGAGCCGGCCAGGCCGTTGATCAGCATGCACTTCGGCCCCTGGTGGCTGTCAGGCGGCCAGTGCCAGTCGCGGCCGTCGCGGCCGGCCCACATGTTGGTGGCGGGACGGTCGAGCAGTTCGACGAAGCGGGTCGGGATCTGGCCGCCGCCGTTCCAGCGCTCGTCGATGATCAGGCCCTCCTTCGCGATCTGCGGATAGAACTGCCGGATCAAGTCGTTCTGCCCCGTCACGCCCGTGTCGGTGACGTAGATGTAGCCGACGCGGCCGCCGGTCTTCTGCTCGACCATGCGCCGGTTGTTCTCGATCCACGAGCGGAAGCGGAGTTGCGACTCGTCGCTCACCGGGGTGATCATCACCTCCCGCGCCTTGTCGTCCTGGGTCGGCGACTCGCTGACCGTGATCATGGTCGGCCGGCCTGCCATGCCTTGGAACGAAGCCCACGGGTCGCGGCCGATCTCCACCGGCACGCCGTTGACGGCGAGCAGCCAATCCCCTTCTTTGACGTCAATGCCGGGCGCGCCCAGCGGGCCGCGCGCGTCCGCGTCCCACGGACCGCCGCGGTGGATGCGCGCGATGCGGTAGGCGCCCTGATCGACGGTCCAGTCCACGCCCAGCATGCCCACGTTGACCGAAGGCTGCTGCTCGCTCGCGGGCTGGCCGCCGACGTAGGCGTGGCCGACGTTGAGTTCGGAAATCATTTCGCCCAGCACGTAGCTGACGTCTTCGCGGCAGGAGCAGTACTCGACCATCTCGAGGTAGCTCTGCAGCACCGCCGGCCAATCCACGCCGTGCATGTTCGGGTCGTAGAAGTAGTCACGCTGCAAGCGCCAGGCCTCGGTGACGATCTGCCGCCACTCGACGCGCGGGTCCACGGACACGGCGAGACCGTCGGTCGGCACGCGCTCGCCGGAGGCGCCGGCCGAGGGATTCTGGATCGTGGCGCTGCCGCCGCGAACCACCAGCATCTTGCTGCCATCGGCGTTCAGCGTGTAGCCGCGGCCGCCGGCCACGACGACCTTCTCTTCGGGCTTGGCCGAGTTGAAGTCGAAGATCTGGATGGTCGCGCCGTCGCGGATGCGGACGTAGAGGAGGTCGCCGTTCTTGTTGACGGAGAGGCCGCCGAACTGGCCGGCGGAGACGGGGAGCATGAGGGCGCGGGACTCGATGTTGTCGAATTCGATGTCGACTTTTTCGCGTTTTTCGCCGTCCTTTTTCTTGGAGTCCTTTTTGTCTCCTGAAGAGGAAGATTCTCCCTTACCGGAGCCGCCAGAGGCGGCGGAGGCGGCGGACCTCGTCAACTCGAAGGCAAAAGTCAGAGCGCCCATCGTGCCGGTGCCCTTCATCGTGCCGTCGCTGACCTTGGCGCTGAGAGAAGCCGCGCCATCCGGCGTCAGCAACTCGGCGGTGAAATTCCCCGTCGCGCGGTCGTACTGGCCCCCGGTCACGTCGGCGGTGCCGGTCGGAATGGTGAACGTGCCGCTGACCTTGCCGTCTTCGGCCAGGCTCAATTCGGCGTTCAACGGCATGCCCTCGGGCGGAAACGCGTCGCTGGTGACCTTGCCGGTCCAGGAGCCGGAGAAGCCGTCGTCGGCCGCTGCGGCGCCGCCTTCCTGCTTCTCGCCCTTGTCTTCGCCGTCCTTCTTCTCCTCGGCTTTGTCCTCCCACTTCTCTTCGTCGGAACTCAGCAGCCACGGCGACTTGACGTCGGCGCGCAGCGGCAGCGCCAGCAGGCGCTGCGAGTTCTCGTAGACGAAGGTGGTGTCCATCGAGCTGTAGGTCGGCTCGAAGTTGAGAGTCGAGACGTAGAAGATCCAGTCGCCCTTGCGGTCGAAGACCGGCTGCGACTCGCCGAAGTAGCCGGTGGTCAACTGCTTCTTCTGCGCCGTCGCGACCTCGTAGACGAAGACCGCGCTGATCGGCGCGTCGTCGCGGTTGCGGGACCAGGTGATCCAGCGCGAATCGTGCGACCAGTTGGGCGCGCCGCCTTGGCCGAAGAAGCCGAAGGGCTCGCGATCCACTTCGACGGTCGCGGCCGGCTCCAAGGTGTGCAGGAAAATCGCGCCGGACTTGTCGCCGAAGGCGATGTGCTTCGAATCGGGCGACCAGACCATGTAGGTCTTGAAGGGGCCGCCGCCGGAAGTCACCACGCGCGTCTCGCCCTTGCCGTCGGATTGGGCGATGGCGATCTCGTAATCGCCGCTCGCGTCCGTGAAGTAGGCGATCCAACGGCCGTCCGGCGACCACGCGGGGCTGCGCTCGGCGACGCCGTCGGTGCGGGTGATCGCGCGCGGCGGGCCGTCCTTGGCCGGCAGCGTCCAGATGTCGCCGCGGGCGCTCACCACGGCGCGCTTGGCGCTCGGCGAGAGATCCCAGGACTCGATCTCCTCGGCGGCGTCATGCCGCTCCGGGCGCAGGGCGCCGGCTTCGCCGGGAATGCGCACTTCGACGGCGGAACTCGCAGCCGTGGCCAGATCCAGCAGCATCAATTGCGCGCCCAGTTGATACACGATGGCGCCGGAGCCGATGGAGGGCCACTTGACGTCGTAATCGGCGTGGCGCGTCACCTGCTCGGACTGCTCGGTCGTCAGGTCGTACTTCCAGATGTTGAGGCGGTGCTCCGGGCCGGCGTCGGAAAAGTAATAGAGCACGTCGCCATGCCACATCGGCTGCGAGTCCGTGCCTTCCCAGCCGGTGATGCGGCGCGAGCTCTGATCCATGAAGTCATAGAGCCAGATGTCCGTCGCCATGCCGCCGCGGTAGCGCTTCCAGGTCCGGCCGTCGTGCGAGTGCGGCGTGAACGCTAGCAGGCGGCCGCCCTCGTGAATGGCGCCGTTGGTGCCGTACGGCAGCGGGAGCGGCGTGGGCAGACCGCCTTCGGGGGCCACGGTCATCAGGCGCTGCCACTTGGAGAAGGCGGCGTAGCCGGTGCTCGAGAACAGGATGCGGCCGTCCGGCGTCCAGCCCATCGGCGTCTCGGCGGCCGGGTGGTGCGTGACGCGCTGCGCGGCGCCGCCGCCGACCGGCATCAGGTAGATGTCGCGGTTGCCGTCGTAGTTGCCTTGAAAGGCGATCGTGCGGCCGTCGTCGCTGAAGCGCGGGAACAGCTCCAGCCCGGCCGGACTGGCCAGGGGCGTAGCCATGCCGCCCGCGCGCGGGACCAGCCACAGGTCGTTCGCGTAGCTGAAGACGATCTCCGTCTCACTGACGTCCGGGAAGCGCAGCATGCCTGCCGGCGGGGCCGACGGTTCCTGGAGCGAGGAGACGGCGAGAAGGAGGTGCAGAAGGGGGTTCATGGCGCGAAGGGTGAACAGGCTACGGCTGCGGTTCGGGACCGTTGTGGGCTTTCGCCACTCGTGGCAGACTGGCTCCACGGCCCCCCCGGCCTCACACCCACCCAACCATGCGCCTGCTCACCCCCCTTCTGACCCTCGCCAGCGGCCTCGTCGCCGCCGTCGCCGCTCCCGCCCAAACGCCCGGCGCCGAAATGCCGCGCCGCCCGGCGGTATTCCTCCCGGATCTGCCGCAGGTCGCCACGCTCTACGCGGACGGCTCGCAACTGGTGACGGAATGGGAGCGCATCTGGCGCGGCTCCTGCTTCCAGGATCCCTTCGCGCTCACGGAGCAGGAGCTCGAGCGCATGGCGGCCGATCACGACTGGCTGATGAGCCACGAGAAGATCACGGTCGTGGACGTGCCGCGCACTTCCGGCGCCGGCATCAACTTCGTGTTCAACGTGACCGGCGGCATCCCGGCCGGCGCGCTGGCGGCCGTCGCCTCCACCGAGGCCTACCTCGAATCTCTGTTCGCGGATCCGATCACGGTCACGATTGACATTTCCTTCGCCAACCTCGGCCCCGGCGTGCTCGGCGGCACGAGTTCGTCCTACACCTCGGCCACCTGGGCCGCGTCGCGCGCCGGGCTGGTCGGCGGCATGGACGCGAACGACAGCATCCAGTCCTCGCTGCCCGCGACCTCCACTCTCCCCGTGCGCTACTCCTCCAACTCGCGCGTCACCAACGAGACGCGCGTGTTCTGGACCCGCGCCAGCTTCAACGCCACGGTCGGCTCGGTGGCCGGCAGCGTCGCCTCGATGCAATTCAACAACGCCTTCACTTTCGACTACGACCCGGCGAACGGCATCACCGCGGGCTACTACTCCTTCGTGGACGTGATGGTGCACGAATGCGGCCACGCGCTGGGCTTCACCAGCGGCGCCGACTTCCGCTTCCAGGACCTCGAAGCGCTGGACGTCTACCGGTTCCAGAGCACCGACGGCACCGGCGACTACAACCCCGACACCCTGGCCGAGTTCACGGCGCGCGCGCGTCTGGTGGCCTACAACAAGCCGAACGACGCGCACAACTCGGACCTCATTTCGGCCGAATTCCGGATGTCAGACGGCTCGCCCTACCAAGCCAGCCACTTCCGCGAGCAGGCGGCGAACATCGGCCTGATGGATCCGGCGCTGGCCGCCGGCGAGACCCACTTCCCCCTCTTCTTCGCCCCGAACACCGACCTCGTGATGTTCGACGCGATCGGCTACGACCTCTAGGCGCGTGCCGCGGGCCTGGCGCAAGGCCGCGGAGCTGGCGGCGCTGACTCCGGTCAGCCGCAACCGCTCCGCGGACTTCCTGCGCGCCGCTTCGATCGCGGTGGTGGTGCTGGGCCATTGGCTGATGGCCGGCCCGTGGGTGGACGAGCAGGGCAGCCATCTCACGCATCTGCTCGCGGTCTCGCCGTGGACTCACTGGCTGACCTGGATCTTCCAGGTCATGCCCGTCTTCTTCTTCGTCGGCGGCTACTCCAACGCCGTCTCCTGGCAGGCCGCGCTCCGCGACCGCAAGGACTACGCCGACTGGCTGCGCGGCCGCCTCGGCCGGTTGTGCCTGCCGGTGATTCCGCTGCTGATCTTCTGGGCGCTCGCCGCGGCGGCGGCCGGCGCTGCCGGCGTGCCGGACGAGATGGTGCGCCTCGGCTCGATCAGCGCCCTGATCCCGACCTGGTTCCTCGCGGTCTATCTGCTGGTCGTCGTGCTGGCGCCGCTCGCGCACGCGGCTTGGCAGCGCTTCGGCATGGCGAGTTTCTGGGCTCCCGCCCTCGGCGCGGCCGCGCTCGACGCGCTCGCGTTCGGCGCGGACCGGCCCGCGCCTTCCTGGGCCAACTACCTGCTGATCTGGGGCGCCGTGCATCAGCTCGGCTTCGCCTGGCAGTCGGGCGCCTTCGCGCATCGCGCGCGCGCCGCGCGCTGGTGCGCCGGCGGCCTGATCCTGCTGACCGCGCTCACCGAACTCGGGCCCTGGCCGCGCAGCCTGGTCGGCGTGCCGGGCGAGGCAGTCAGCAACACCACCCCGCCGCATCTGCCGCTGCTGGCCCTGGCCGCCTTCCAATTCGGCGCCGTGATGCTGGCCGAGCCGGCGCTGCGCCGGTGGCTCGATCGCCCCGGCCCGTGGACCGCGACCGTCCTGGTGAACGGCAGCATCATGACGCTCTTTCTCTGGCACAGCAGCGCGATGATGCTCTGCGTCGGGCTGGCGATCCTGCTGGGCGGTCCCGGTCTCGCCGCACTGCCGGGCGCCGGCGCGTGGTGGGCTCTGCGGCCGCCGTGGATTCTCGTCTACGCGCTCGCCGCCTTCGTGTTCCTGGCGGCATTCGCGCGCCTCGAGCGCGGCGCGCGCCGTCCCGCGCCGGCGCCGCCGGCCTGGCTGCTGATCGGCTGCGTGCTGCTGGCCGGCGCCGGATTGTCAGTTCTGGCCCTGGGCGGCATCCGCGGGGCGGGCGACGACGGAGTGCGCGTCCTGCCGCTGGCGCTGGCGCTCGCCGGCCTCTACGGCGCCAGCCGGTAGATCGTCACCACCGGCGAGTCGTAGTCGGGCGTGCGGCCCGCGAACAACTCCTCGAGCGTCACGTCGGTGTCGTTCACCGGGTCGTGGCCCTTGGTGAGCGCAATCCACAGCGGCGGCCGCGGCTCCGCGTACAACTCCTGATAGCCCACCAGCGCCGCTTCGTAGGCCTTGGGCGTGCGCACGCCGCGGAAGACGTGGCGTTGCATGTACCAGAGCGGCAGCATCGAGTGACCGGGCAGCATCACGATGGATCCCTCCGGCACGTGCGCCTCGACCTCGCGGCCGACTTGCACCTCGATCTCGGGCGGCGCGCTGGCGCGCTTCTCCTGCTGGCGGATGGCGGTGTTGCCGCCGTAGATCAGCAGCAGCACCGCGACGACCGCCGGCGCCGCCTTCGGCAGGCGCTGCCAGGAGAGAATGCCGGCCAACCCCAACGCGACGAAGGGCAGACAGAGCTGCATCTCGTAGGCGTGCACCGTCGCGTGGTTGCGGAACACCAGGAACCAGCCGCCGAGCGCGCCGAGCCAGGCGAGCGCGACGGTGATCATCGGCCGCGTCATGCCGCGGGCCAGGAAAGGCCACAGGCACAGCACGCCGAGCAGCGGCAGGCTCAGGAATTCCTGGGCGCGCCCGTACCAGCGGCGCAGCGACTCCGTGAATGGCATCGGCCGCGAGCCGGAGACGCCGTCCCAGAAGCCGTGCAGGTCGGTGTGGTGCAGGGCGGTCGGGTCGAGGCCGCTGCGCATCACGAGCGCGGCGGTCAGGTTTGACAAAAGATCCGGACGCGACGCGACGTACAGAGCAAGCACGACCGCGAACGTGACGCCCGCCGCCGCGACCAGCGGGAACCAGGCGCGGCGCTCGCCGCGCGGCGCCAGCAGGAAGGCCAAGCCGAAGGCCAGTCCCGGCTCCCAGGAAAAGGCCATGGCCATGGCGGCGCAGGCGATCGCCCAGCGCTTGCGGCCCTCGAGGTGCAGCACGAAGGCCCACACTCCGGCGACGAGGGCCGCCTGCAGGTGGATCAGTTTGAGGCCGAAGACCAGCTGCAGCGGCAACACCAGCCATACGACCGCCGCGATCCAGCCGTGGCGGGCGCCGGCCAGCGTGGCCAGACGCGCGACGCCCCAGGCGCCGGCCGCCAGGATCAGCAGCATCAGGATGCGCGCCTGTCCCTCGCCTTCGCCGAAGATCGTCCACCAGCCGGCGACCAGCATCGGAAACAGCGGCGGCCAGTGGTTGTAACCGTCGAGCTGTTTGCCCTGCGGCGGCAAATTCTGCACCGGCAGGATGCCGTGCTCGAGCAGGCCGCCCTCCGCGAAATCGCGGGCCATGGTGGCGTGGTGCGCCTCGACCCAGCCGTGCGGATCGTCAAAGGGCGCGCCCCAGCTGCCCCAGCGCGCGAAGATCGCCAATCCGAAGGCCGCCGCGACGGCCAGCGCAATCCCGATCCGCATCAGGACTGGGCCTCCAGGAATTGGACGAACCACGGCCAATCCACGAGCAGCAGCACCAGCATGATCAGCGCGGTGGTGAGAACCGTGGCCATCATGCGCCAGTGGCGCCACAGATTTTCCGGCGCCGCCACGGCGCTGTTCGGCTGGAAGGAGAGCCGCATGTACAGCGACATCAGCAGCGCGACGCCCGGGAAGGCGAGCAGCAATTCAGGCCGCCACTGCGCGGCGAAGGCGCCGAAGAGCAGCACCGCCGAGAAGCCGTAGACCTCCGAAGCCAGCAGCAGTTTCTCGGTGGTGTAGTGGCGGAAACTGCGGCGGTAGGCCGCCGCCACCGCCGGATCGCCGATCTCGCGCAGCTCGGCGAAACGCTTGAGGCTCATGAAGAAGGAGCCGAGCATCCAGTAGGACATCAGCAGCACCACCGGCGGCAGGCCCGTGTCCGTCGCCAGATACCAGCCGGCGGCCAAGCGCAGCGGATTGTTGACCGACTCGGTGAGCACGTCGAACCACACCAGTTCCTTGGCGCGCACCGGCGGCACGTTGTAGATCAGGCCCATCACCCACAGCGTGGCCAGGGTCCAGCCGAAGGGGCGGTTGATCCAGAAGGCCAGCCCGATGCCGGCGACGGCCAGCAGCAGCCACTGAAAATACGCGACGGGCACCGAGGCGCGGCCGGAGGGAATCGGCCGGTTGCGCTTGGTCGGGTGGTGGCGGTCCTGCGGCGCGTCCAGCACCTCGTTGATCACGTAGTTGCTGGACGCGACGAAACCGACCGCCAGCAGACCGAGCAGGATCGTCAGAACGTTCAGCGTGCTGTCCGTGAAGTAGGCGCCGAGCACGATGCCCGGCAGGACGAACAGGTTCTTGACCCAGTGGTCGAAACGACAGATCGCGAGTTGCGCGGCCAGGCGGGATTGGGCTTGCACGGCGGGGAGTGATCGCGGGGGGAGGGATGGTGGATTGAGAGGGTGAGCAGCGCTTAATGCTCGTCCGTCGCGCCCGCGTAGCCAAGCTCGACGAGCATGCGCGTCAGCCGCTCCGCCATGCCCTTGTCGAGCGGCTTGTGCACCACGGGCACGGACTGCCGCTGAGCGGCGACGAAGGCCGCCTGCAGCCGCGCCACCACCTCCGGGTGGGCGGCGGACACGTCCGCGCGCTCGCCTTCGGCCGAAGTCATGTCGAAAAGCCGGATCGGCTTGTATTCGCCCATGAACTTGTCGGCGCTCAGAATCAACTTCCAGGGCGCCTCGCGGTAGGAAGCCAGCGCGCCCCATACGCTGACGGCGGCGCCGGGGCTCATCGGCGGCGAGCCCTCGCGCACCAGCGCGATCGCCTTGTCGGCCTTGTCGCCGAGCGTGCGGCGCAGCACGAAGGGCGGAATGTCCTCCAGGCGCTCGGGGAAGTCGGCGGCGTCGAGATCCGGCACGCCGTGCACGATCAACGGCACGCGCACCAGCTCTTCGTAGAGCGAGTTGGCGTGGCCGAGCAGGCCGTACTCCAGGAAGTGCTCGCCGTGGTCGGAAGTGAAGATCAGCCACAGCGGCCGGTCCCCCGCCGCGCGCTTCGCGTCGGCGTAGAGCTTCTCGATCCACTGGTCCATCGCCAGGATTTCCTCGTCGTAGAGGCGCTCGAGGATCTCGCCGGTGACGAAGGCGTCCTTGTGGTTCTTCTGCGAACGCAGTTCGACGGCGTCGCGGAACACCTGGAAGGATTCGGTCGTGCGCAGCGGAATGCCGCGCAGTTCCTCCGGCCGCGTCCAGGTGCCGCGCGTCTCCGGCGGCGAGTCGAACGGATGGTGCGGATCCATGAAGTGCGCGAAGAACAGGAAAGGCCGCGGATCCGTCTCGAGTTGCGCCAGCACCGGCCGCGCGCGCTCGACGATCTCGTCGGCGCGCGGCTGCAGAATCTTCGGCGTCAGGTGCACGTTCAGTTCGGCCAGGCTCAGCCAGGCCAGCGTGAGATCCGGCTGGCGCAGCAGCCAGCGCCAGCGGCTGCCGTAGCGCTTCAGCGCGAAGAAGCCGAGCGACTGCGAAAATTCTGCCTTCGGCACGTCGCCGTAGACCTCGAAGCCGCGGGCGTAGCCGCCGACGGATTCCAAAATCGGGTTCGACACCAGGCCCGCCGTGCGCCAGCCGCTGTCATGCAGCAACTCGGCCAGACTGACGATCGAATCCTGCACGGCCATGCCGTTGCCGATCACGCCGTGGCGCAGGATGGACGCGCCCGTGAGCATCGAGGCGTGGCCCGGACCGGTCTGATTGCTGGAAGAAATGCAGGGCGCGCGCCGGCCCGCGGCCGCCAGCGAATCGAGGAAGGGCGTGACCTTCTTGCCGTCGCGCGTCGCGCCGACGCGGTCGTCGCGCAGAGTGTCGGCCGAAATCAGCAGGATGCAGGGCCGCTGATCGCGAACCAGGCCGGCCGGCGCTTCCACCAGCGGCAGTTCGATCGGCGGCATGCGGTGATCCTTCTCGGCGAAGGCGGAAAGGACGTAGATCAGCAGCGCGCCGAAGGCCGTCATCAGACCGCTCATCCAGAGTTTGACCGGGGGCAGCCAGCGGCAGACCAGGCGGATGCCCGCGGCCATCGCGACCAGCGCCAACAGCTCGGTCATGCCGCGTTGGGGCAGGATCAGGCTCAGGGTCGGCCACAGCGCCCAGGTCAGGCCGATGGCAGTGACCCGGCGCCCTCGCTCCGGGCCGGCGAGCCGCAACCACCGTTCCGGCAGCAAAGCCTCGGCGGCGGCCCACAGGAAAGCGACCGGCAGGGCAAAAAACAAGGTCAGGGAGCCGTCCAGGGCCAGAACCCAGGCCTTGGCGATGACCGGGAGCTCCTTGGGCGTGTAGATCAGGGCCTCGACCCAGGCGACGGCCACCGAAATGGCCAGGATGGGCAGCAGGGCGGTCCAGGCTGCGCGCCAGCGGCCACCAGCGGGAGGGCTCGAAATCACCGGACCATTATAGGATTGGATGATGGCGGGCGGGAGCGGCGCGGCGCGGGGATAATCGCCGCCCGTGTCCGCCGATCGCGTCGCCGTCGTCGAAGGGAATCTCCACTCCTATCTATCTACAGCCCAGCCTGCGGCACGCGCGCTGGGCGCCGACGAGCCGCTGCGGCCCGGGTCGGGCCTCCATGCGGCGACGGCCGTGCGCCTGTTCGGCGACATGGCGCTGTCCCGGGCCTTGGACGTGGCGGCCCGCGAACTCAAGAAGAGCGGCCGCTCCTTCTACACGATTTCCAGCGCCGGCCACGAAGGCAACGTGGTCCTGGGCGAGTTGCTGCGCCTGACCGATCCCTGCTTCCTCCACTATCGCGCCGGAGCGCTGATCATGGCGCGCGGACGCAAGCTGCCCGGCGGCGACCCGATGCGCGACACGCTGCTGTCGCTGTGCGCGGCGAAGGCCGATCCGATTGCCCAGGGGCGGCACAAGGTCTGGGGATCGAGGGCGCTGTGGGTGCCGCCGCAGACCAGCACGATCGCCTCCCAACTGCCGAAGGCCATGGGCGCGGCCTTCAGCCTGTCCCTGGTGCGCCGCCTGCTGGGCTCGTCCGAGTTGCCGGAGGACGCGCTGATCTGCTGCAGTTTCGGCGACGCCTCCGCCAACCACGCCACGGCGCTGTCCGGCATCCACGCCTCGCGCTACGCGGCCAAGCGCGGCTTGCCGATGCCGGTGCTGTGGGTGTGCGAGGACAACGGCATCGGCATTTCGGTGCCGACGCCGCCGAACTGGGTGCGCGAGAGTTTCGGCAGCCTGCCGCACATGTCCTACTTCGAGGCGGTCGGCGAACTGGACGAAGTGCACGACACGGCGGCAGCGGCGATCGAGACCTGCCGCCGCACGCGCAAGCCCGTGTTCCTGCGCCTGCGCACGGAGCGGCTGTGGGGCCACGCCGGCAGCGATCTCGAAACCGGCTATCGTCCGCTCGAAGAGATCGAAGCGGTCGAGGCGCGCGATCCGCTGCTGGCGGCAGCGCGCCGGCTGGTGACGAGCGGCGCGGCGGCGCCGGCGCAGCTGCTGCGCATCGTGCAGGACACGCGCGCGCGCGTGATGGCTGCGGCCGAGGAAGCCGCGCGCCTGCCGAAGTTGGATTCGATGGCGGAAATCGTGCGGCCGCTGGCGCCGTACGACGCAGCCGCCGTGCGCGCCGACGCTGCACGGCCGGCCGACGCCGCCGCGCGCGCGCGCAGCTTCGGCGCGAACCTGCCGGAGCAAGCCGCGACTCCGCAGCGCCGCACCATGGGCGCCCTGATCAACGCCGCGCTGCACGACGCGCTGCTGCAGCGCCCGGACATGATCGTGTTCGGCGAGGACGTGGGCCGCAAGGGCGGCGTGTACGGAGTCACGCAGGGATTGCAGCAGCGCTTCGGGGCGCTGCGCTGTTTCGACACGCTGCTGGACGAGACTTCGATCCTGGGCATCGCGCAGGGCGCGGGGCAGCTCGGGTTGCTGCCGGTGCCGGAAATCCAGTATCTGGCCTACTTGCACAACGCGCTCGACCAGTTGCGCGGCGAGGCCTGCTCGCTGTCCTTCTTTTCCAGCGGGCAGTTTCTCAATCCGATGGTGGTGCGCGTGCAGGGCCTGGGCTACCAGAAGGGCTTCGGCGGGCACTTTCACAACGACAACTCGGTCGGCGCCTTGCGGGACATTCCAGGCCTGCTGCTGGCGGTGCCCGCGCGCGGCGAGGACGCGGTGCGCATGCTGCGCGGCTGCCTGGCGACGGCCCGCGCCTGCGGGCGGGTCGTGGTCTTCCTCGAGCCGATCGCGCTCTATCACGAGCGCGATCTGCACGAGCCGGGCGACGGCGGCTGGCTCGGCGCCTACCCCCCCCCGCGCGGCGCGGCCGAGGACGCGCTGCTGCCGGGCGAGACGGGCATCTACGGCGCCGAGTGCCGCGACTTGCTGATCGTCAGTTACGGCAACGGCCTGCGCATGAGTTTGCGCGCGGCGCGCCGCCTGGAGCGGGAGCACGGCATCGGCGCGCGCGTGCTGGATCTGCGCTGGCTGAACCCATTGCCGGCGGCGGCGATCGCGCGCCATGCCGCCGAGTGCGGCGCGGTGCTGGTGGCCGACGAGTGCCGCGCCACCGGGGGGGGGATCGCCGACGCCGTGATCGCTCAACTCGCGGAGGCCGGATACGGCAAGCCCCTGGCCTCGGCCCGCTCCCAGGACACCTACGTCCCGCTGGGGCCGGCCGCGAGCCTCGTGATGATGAGCGAAGAAGACATCATCCGCGGGGCGCGCGGCCTGCTGAAGAAGTGAGATCTTAGTTGAAGACGCCCGCGAGGCGCGCGTTCTGGATGCTCGCCAGGTCCTCGCCCAGTTCGTAGCCGTCCTG
Organism: uncultured Planctomycetales bacterium; assembly: GCA_964453755.1. Classification (GTDB taxonomy): domain Bacteria; phylum Planctomycetota; class UBA1135; order UBA1135; family UBA1135; genus JAQBVK01. The sequence goes on along the minus strand of CAYVPL010000012.1, from coordinate 3,385 downwards.
GTTGTCGAAGACGTAGTGGATGCCGCCGTAGAGGCGGGAAACCTTGGCTTCGTTGGCCGCCTGGTGGAAGTTCAGGAAGCTGCGGTCGGTGAAGAGCAGTTCCGGGTTCAGGTCCGAATGGGTCGTGTCCGTGAACGCGATCGCGCCGAACATTTCAGTCAGCGCTGTGGCGGCGGCGCCGGACTGCGTCGAGTGGCCGCTGGTGTAGGTCGGGAAGTTCGGCGTGCTCAACAGCGGATCCCAGTTCGGGTCAATGTTGGCCTTGATGTAGGTGATCGGCCGCATGAGGTAAGTTTCGAACTTCTCGCGCCAGCAGACGATGAAGGCGTCGGCGACGGCCATGCCGACGCGGGCATAAGCCTGCGCGGCGGTGTCGAGACGGTCGTAGGCCGGGCGGCTGCGCAGCACGATGCCGGTCGCGGCGACCCAGTGGCCGGGCGGCGTGCCGGTAGCCGTCGGACCGTCGCCCCAATAGCGGGCGATGTCCTGTTCGTCGGCCGTGAGACTCGCGCCGACGTCGCCCGTCGTGGCATAGACCTCGTAGGCCGCGGCGTAGAAGGCGCTGGGATCGGTGGTCGTGAAACTCGGATGGCCGAGGGCCACGCATTCGGCGGAGTCGGTCAGCAGGAAGGTGCGCTGCTGGCCCCAGCAGGGATGCAGGCCCAGGCCGGTGCCGGTCCACGCTCCGGAAACCGGCGGCGGTACGAATGCCGCATCGCAGGCTGCCACGTCGGCGAAGCCGTCGGCGTCGGCCCAGGCGATGATCGCGGCGGCGACTTCGAGGCCGTAGGCGATGGAGCGGGCTTCGACGTCGGCGTCCGCGGCGTTGGCGGCGGCGAGGTCGTCCTCCAGCGCGTCAATGTCCGGCACGAAGGTCGGCATGAGGGCGCGCGCGACTTCCGCGATGGCGGCGTTCGCGACCAGCGCCCAGTTGTAAACCTGGCCGGCTTCCGGCTCCGGCATGCTGTCGAGCCCGGTGGCGATGCCCGCCAGCGACTGCGCGTTGGCGACGCCGTGCGCCACGGCCTCCCACAAGGTGACGCCGAAGTAGCCGTAGAGGCGCGAGGCCTGCGGCGGGTTCGTGCCGCCCGCCTTCACCCACAGGTAGGCGTTGTCCATCCAGGAGCGCGCGACGGACGAGTCGTAGGTGGAGGACTTCGGACTGTTGGTCGGAAGGGGCGGAGTGCTGTAGTTCCTGCAGGAGCCGCCGAGAAGCAGCGCGGGAACGAGCAGCAGGCTGAGTGCGGACTTTTTCATCGTTGGACAGTCTGTGGACTGATTCGATCTTATCGGTCAACCTCATTTTTTTGCTTAAATCAAATGATTGCCGCGATAAGCACGCTTGGCGGCCCTGGAAGATGACATAAGAGAAAGAAATGTTTCACATGAGCGAATGTGAAGAATGGTCTAGGATGGCTCTGACGCCATGTTCGCACTCCTCCCCCTGCTCCTCCTCGCCGCCCAGAGCGCTGCCGCGCCTCTGCTGCGCCTCGACGAAGCGCCCTCGGACTATCGCCTGTATCCGCGCGGCGCCGATGGTTTCGGCACCGTGGTCGTGAGTGGCAGCGTGCCGGCCGGCGATTGGCAGGAACTCGCTCTGGAGTTGGTCGGCGCGGACGGCGAATTTCGCACAGCGCGCATGAGCCTGCCGCGCGCCGCCGCGGGCGCCGCAATCCCCTTCGCGCTCTCGCTGCCGCTGCGCGCCGTGTGCGTGGACCACGAGGCGCTGCTGGTGCTGCGCTCCGGCGCCCGCTCGACGGTCGCGGCAAGCTGGGAAGGATTGGTGAGCGGCGACGTCTATCTCTGCCAGGGCCAGTCCAACATGGTGGCCTCGGACTACTGGGGCGAGCAATTGGCGAACGCGTCGCAGCGCTGGAACATTCGCTCCTTCGGCAGCGCCAGCACCAACCCCGGCACCGTGGCGGCCGACCTCAGTTGGCACGTCGCCGACGGCGAGAGCATGGGCGGCCCCGGCTCGGTGGGCGCGTGGGCGCTGCGCATGGCGGAAATCGTGGTGGCGCGCACCGGCGTGCCGGTCGCATTGTTGAACGGCGCGGTGGGCGGCACGCAGATCTCCCTGCACCTGCGCCGGGAGGCCGATCCGGAAGATCTGAACACCATCTACGGCCGGCTGCTGTGGCGCGCGCGTCAGGCGCGGGTGGCGGGAGCGGCGAAGGGCATGTTCTGGTATCAGGGCGAGTCCGATGGCCGCCAAGCCGCCGCCTATCTGCCGGCGTTCACCGACCTGCATGGAGATTGGTTGCAGGATTTCCCGGCGCTGCAGCACATCTACGTGGTGCAGGTGCGCTGGGGCTGCGGCAATCCGAGCCTCGAGCTGCGCGACCTGCAGCGCCGCCTCGGCGACCTGCTGCCGAAGGTGACGCTGGCCACCGCCAACGGCCTGCCCGGCCACGACGGCTGCCACTTCTACTACGAGGGCTACAAGCGCCTGGGCGAGAACATGGCGGCGCTGGTGGGCCGCGACTATCACGGCTCGCCCATCGTGCACAACGTCGAATCGCCCAACGTGCTGTCGGCCGCCTGGGCCTCGCCGGCGCGCGACGAGATCGTAATCACGTTTCGTCAGACGAACGACCGCATCGTCGCGGCGGCCGGCGCCGAACTCGACCTGAAGCTCGGCCCGGGCGACGTGGTGACGGCGCTGATCCCCGCCGGCAATGCCCTGCGCGTGCTGCTCGCGGCGCCCGCGACGGCGACCGAGATCGGCTACGGCAGCCACAGCACCATTCAGCGCGGCTGGATCACCAACGCGCGCGGCGTCGCGGCGCTGTCCTTCGAGAAGATTCCGATTCAATGACGCGGCGCGGCGTCCATTAAACGGGTAGAATGAGAAGTTCGGCCGGCCTGGTCGAGTCCTCATGAAAGAAGCAGCCCCGACCGACCTTGCCCCCGCCGTGGCCGGCTTCCGCGAACTCGGGCTGTCCGAGCCGGTGCTGCGCGCTCTGAACGACGTCGGCTACGAAGCGCCGACGCCGATCCAGGTCGCCACCGTGCCCGTGATGCTGAGCGGCCGCGACCTCGTCGGGCAGGCGCAGACCGGCACCGGCAAGACCGGCGCCTTCGCGTGGCCGCTGCTCTGCCGCATCGACGCGGCGCGCCGCGAGCCGCAGGCGCTGGTGCTGGTGCCGACGCGCGAACTCGCCATCCAGGTGGCCGAGGCGCTGCAGAAGTACGCGGCGCACATCCCGGGCTTCCACGTGCTGCCGATCTACGGCGGCCAGGCCTATCCCGCGCAGTTGCGGCCGCTGCAGCGCGGCGTCCACGTCGTCGTCGGCACGCCCGGCCGCGTGATGGACCACATGCGGCGCGGCTCCTTCAAGCTGGAAGCGGTCAAAACGCTGGTGCTCGACGAGGCCGACGAAAT
>CAYVPL010000011.1:0-24565 GCA_964453755.1 uncultured Planctomycetales bacterium | reverse complement strand
ACGAAGACCTGGTCGCGCGCGGCGTCGAGCCGATCGCCTTCGATCACGACTGCCGCGAGGGCATCTGCGGCTCGTGCTCGATGATGGTGAACGGCCTGCCGCACGGCGGCGAGAAGGGCACGACGACTTGTCAGTTGCACATGCGCAGCTTCAAGGACGGGCAGGTCGTGGCGGTCGAGCCCTGGCGCGCCAGCGCGTTCCCGGTGGTGCGCGACCTGGTCGTGGACCGCTCCGCCTTCGACCGCATCGTCGAGGCCGGCGGCTTCGTCTCGGTCAACACCGGCGCGGCGCCCGACGCGCACACGCTGCTGGTGCCCGAGCGCGACGCCGACGCCGCCATGGACGCGGCGGCCTGCATCGGCTGCGGCGCCTGCGTGGCGGCCTGCCCCAACGGCTCGGCGATGCTCTTCGTGGCGGCCAAGATCAGCCACCTCGCGCACCTGCCGCAGGGCCAGCCCGAGCGGCGCAACCGCGCGCTGAAGATGGTGCAGCAGATGGACGCCGAGGGCTTCGGCGCCTGCTCCAACCACTTCGAGTGCGAAGCCGCCTGCCCGAAGGAGATTTCGGTGGGCGTCATCGCCGAATTGAACCGCGATTATCTCAGGGCATCCGTATTCGACGTCTGATGGCACGCGAAATCGAGGCGAAGCTGGTTGCGCCGAACGCGGCGGCCCTCGCCTCCCTGCCCGAGGCGGCGCACGAATGCGGCTTCCACACGGGCGAGATCGAAAAAATTATTGTCCACGACCACTATCTGGACACGGAAGACCTGCACCTCTTCCGCGCCGGCTGGGCGCTGCGCCTGCGGGATTTGGGCACGCGGCAACTCATCACGATGAAGTCGCTGGCGCCGGCGCGCGACGGAGTGGCCGAGCGGGAAGAGCTGGAGGAGCCCGTAACCTGGAGCCCGCGCGCGGGCTGGGTGGTTCCGGCCAGCGCTCTGGACGGACTGCCGCTGCGTCTGGCCGAAGGAAGCCCGTTCGGACGGCTGTTCACCCTGCGCCAGGATCGCTCGATCTTCGCGCTGGCCGGCGATAGTGAGACGGATTGGGCCGGCTTTTGGTGCGAGGCCTCGATGGATCTGGTGCGCTGGTCCGCCGGCGAAGGCGAGGCGATCGAGGGTTGCGAGGCGGAGTTCGAACTGAAGGCGGGCACCGTGGAGCAGTTGCGCAGCTGTGTCGCGGCGATTTCCGATTTCACCGGCTGGCCCTTCGCCGCCTCGTCGAAGTATCAGCGCGGCTTGGAGGCCGCGGGCCTGGTATGAGCGCGGCGCAGCGGCTGGTGTTGATCGGCGTGGTCGTGTTGGCGCTGGGCGCGGCGGCCTTCTTCCTGCTGCAGGCGCCGTCGTCCGATCCGGCGGACGCGGGCGAAGTCGTGGAAACCGCGGCGCCGGTGCCGCCCGCCCCCGGCGAGCTGGGCGCGCTCGGCGCCGGCAGCGGAGAGATCGCGCGCGACGCGGCTGAAATTCCGGAGGCCGACGGCAGCGCAGCCACGGCGGATTCCGCGGCGGGCCGCGCTGCGGCGGAAGTCCCGGCTGCGTGGTTCCGCGGCCAATTGCGCATCGTCGAAGGAACTCTGCCGACTCCGCCGCGCCTGCGCGCGACGCTCTCCCCCGCGCCGGACGCCCTCTCCGCCACGCACTCGACGGTGGTCAAGCCCGGCGAACTGACGTTCGAGATTCCCTCCGCGCTGCAGGACAGCCAGTGCGACGTGGAGCTGCCCAGCTTCCTCGTGCCGGTCGCGGTGCATGGACCGGCGCAGCTGGATGGCGAGAAACTGCACTTCCCGCAGCCCGCCGACGGAGTGATCGTGGACGTCGAGGTGCGGCCGCACGCCGGCGTGCTGTTCTTGCACGATCCCTCCGGCGAGCCGCTGGCCGGCGCCAACGCTTGGTCCGAGATGAACGACGGCGAGGGATCGTCCACGTCCTGGGGCGAAACCCTCGACGCGGACGGGATGCTCTACTTTGACTTCGCGCGCATCGCGGATTTCGAGGCCGCGAAGACCATTTTCTTCTCGGTCTCGCGCCCGCCGGACATCGGCACCAGCCGCAGCCCGGACTATGCCACCGCCGACCTGCCGCTGATGCCGCAGCCGATCGTGCTGCGCTTCGCCAGTTCGCAGCCGCTGCATTTCCTGGTGCAGGACACGAAAGGCAAGCCGGTGGCCGGCGCCACCGTCCGCATCGGCGGGCGCGACGACAGCGCGCCCTCGGGCGAGGACGGCAAGATCACCGCGGCGCAGACCACGCCCGCCTCCGAGGACTTCGTCGCGGAGGCGCCGGGCTTCGTCGGTGCGACGCTCGCGATCAGTCCGGCCGCGGCGCGCGAGCAGTTGATCGTGCTGGCGCCGGCATCTTGGATCGAACTGGTGGGCCAGCAAATGCCGCCCGGCGGCTGGGACGAACTGGACGCCGAATTCCGCTTCGACGGCAAGGCCGACGCGTCTTCGATCATCGGCGAGCGCTTCCAGCCCGGCCGGATTCGGGAGAGCGCGGGCGGCGTCAGCAGTTCTTACAACCGTGACTCGCTCCAGTTTCAGATCCGCACCAGTTTCTCAAGCGAAGGCCGCGTGCTGCTCGACGGCATCCACGCCGACGTGCCGGCCACGGTCCGCGTGACCTATCGCGGCCAGACTCTTCTGGAGCAGCGCGTGCCGCTGCAGCCGGGCGACGGCGGTCATCACGTGGATTTGCCGCCGCTGCCGGAATTCGTGCCGCTGCGCGGCACGGTGGTGGATTCGAGCGGCGCGCCACTGGCGGGGGTGCGCGTGCGCAGCAACTCCGGCTGGCACGGGGCGACGAGCGCCGAGACCGATGCTCATGGCGTCTTCGACCTGGGCGTGATCGGACAGGGCGCGACGGTGCAGTTGGGCTTTTCGATGGCGGGCCGCGGACGCCATCAGCTCGAATACACCGGCCTGTCCGGAGACGCCGATTCGGTCGGCGTGGTGACGCTGGGTGCAACGCGCGCGCTGACGGTGCAGCTGCTGGCCGAAGACGGAGTTCCCTTCGTGCCGCTCGCCGGCACCAACGGAGTCCGGGCGCGTCCCGTGCTGGAATTTTTCGGCGAAGAGATCGCCCCCGCCGCGCAGGGCGCCGGCGCCGGCGAGTGGCTGTTCGAGGATTTGCCGGCCGGCCCGCTGCAGTTCGTGATGCAGTCCGGGCGCGGCTACGGGTTGCAGGAGTTCAACGTGCTCACGACCGATCCGCGCGTGGCTCTGCACCTGAACGCCGAAACGCTCGTGCAGCTCCGCGCCCCGGAGTGAGGCGACGATGCGGGCCGGCAAGCTCGCGCGCGCAATCGACTCGTCGCCTAGGCGCGCACGAAGCGCGGGTCCAGTTCCTCGCCGCGCAGGACCGTCAGCACGTTACGCGCCGTCGTCAGGCACAATTCGCGATAGGTCGACGCGGTCAACGACGCGACGTGAGGCGTGATCAGCACGCGCTCGCTGCGCAGGATCGGATCACTCGCGGCGGGCGGCTCGGGATCGAGCACGTCGGCGGCGAAGCCGCCGAGGCGTCCGCTGGCCAGGGCCGCGGCCACCGCGCGCTGATCCACCAGCTGCCCGCGCGCGGTGTTGATCAGGCAGGCGCCGGGCTTCATCAGCGCCATTTCGGCGGCGCCGATCAGGCCGCGCGTGGCCTCCGTCAGCGGCAGGTGTAGGCTGACGAAATCGGCGCGGCTCAGCAGCTCGGGCAGCGGGAGCATGGCGTGCTCGCAACTCAATCCGGTGCGCTCGGCCACGAGCACTTCTATCCCCAGCGCCGCGGCGATGCGCGCCACGCGCTTGCCGATCGCGCCGTAGCCGACGATGCCCAACGCCTTGCCGCAGGCCTCGTCGCCGCCGTAACTCCCGCGCTCCTCCCAGCGCCCCTCGGCCACCGCGCGCGCGCTCTGCGGCACGCGGCGCGTGAACGCCAGCAGCAGCGCGATGGCGTGCTCGGCGGTGGTCGCGGTGTTGCCGCCGGGCGCGTAGAGCACCAGGATGCCGCGCGCGCGCGCCGCGTCCAGATCCACGTTGTCCACGCCGACGCCGGCGAATCGCTGTTCCAGGATCTGCCCTCCGGCCCCCTGCACTTCGTGCTGATGACCGCGCACGGCGCGGCCCAGGATTTCACGGTCGGCGCCGCCGAGTCGCGCGCAACGCTACCGCTCGACGCTGAGGTTCTGAACTACCTGCGCACGCGCGAGTGAGCGCGGCGGCGGGTCAATCCACGCGCAGCCAGATCCGCGCGTACTCGGCCGCTTCCCCTGTCTCCTCCCAAGTCAATGCGACGTCGTCGGGCACGCTGCCTGATCCAGCCCTGTAGGCGACCGCAGGGCGCCCGAGGTTTTCCGTCGTAGTTCTCCTCACGGTCGTGTCGTCGGAATCCACGTCGTACACTAGCAACTCCTTGTCCGTCGAATTGACGATGTAGAGCCGACGCACTAACGGGGTTGTCCGCCCATGCAACGGAACCGGACGCGTATGGTGATCGGTGGTGTTCTCGAAAGCATGCACGGGCTGCGTAATGACCTGAGTGAGCCCATCGTCCGCATCAAAGAGCCACTCTTGATGCACAATGTCGTCGTTGCCTGTCGTGTTGGTCTTGCTGAAGGCGATGGACACGACGTAGAGACCGCCGGCATCCTCTGGATGGGAGGAAAGGTTCGGCCGGCGGCGAGCGTAGGGAGCGCTCGCGAGCCCGAAGGTGTGCGTGCCCAGGGGTCCCCAACCCGTTGCGGTCTGCTCGATTAGACCGAGCCGGATCCAGCCGTCCGGCACCGTGCCAGTGAGCGGGAAGTTCTGCTCCTCGTAGGCCAGCCAGAATCGGAAAGCGCCAGTAACCGAGTCGGGTTGAGCGCGGGCGAGGTCGGGAAGGATCAGCCCGGCGGCCACTTCGCCCGAGGGTGCTGTAGGGCCGTCGAAATTGATGTCGTCCACCAGGGTATACGGCACGTCCGGGGTCGGGATCGTGTGTGAGGAATGAGTGAGAGAGGTCACAATGAGCCGCAGCTCGCAGCGCCGCTCATTGTCATTGCCGTCCAGCGCGTCGCCGAAGTCCGTCTGGTGCGGATAGACGACGCCGACAGTGGAACTTGTGCTGTCCACGTCGAAGAGCACTGCGTCCGGGACTCCGGCGCACTCGCGCACCCAGTAGTCCGTGTCAAGAGGATAGCCCAAGCCGTCTGCAAGACCGCCGTTGTGAATGTCTAGTGTGGAGGTTGAGGAATTCCATTCCACCCAGGCGCATTCCAGAACCGCAGGTTCTTCCTCGTCGCCGGGTTGGTCGCGGTCGTAGCGGCGAGTCCAGACCACGAAGAATCGGCTGCCAGCGGCGATCACATCAGGACGCTCGCAGCGAACGTATTCTTGCTCGTTCGAGAAGCGAGGGTCATGGACCGTGCTTCCTATCAGCTTCTGTGCCGTCAAATTCCACTCGTCATCCTGACTGTCGTAGCGAAAGAATGCGAGCTTCACCTGCTTGAGCGGCTCGTGAAATCCCTGATGGGTCCCCACCGAATCTTCGATGTCAGCACGCGTGCTGTGGAAAGCAACCAGAATATCCCGCTCAGCGTTCATCGCAACGGTTGCATGATCGGCGGTTCGATCCGCCTCTCCCCACTCCATCCCGTCGTAGGTGCCATCGATCATCGGGATCATGAACGGTGAAGCGCGAGAAACGATTGGATTCTGAGGAAGCGCAGAATCCAGGTCGAGCAGTGGCGACAGGAGCAGAACAGGGAACATCTTTTATTTTGATTCTGGGCTGATTGGACCGGACGGCCGGAGGTCGCCCCTGGCAATTCAGTACCGGCGTAAGAATACTAATGCAATAACATCCCACCACCATAACCAGCCCCCCGAGTAGTTCACCAGTGCATTCGGGACCATGCTGCAGGGTGGTACACTTACTCCGCTTCGCTAACTCCACGGACTCTGCGGCTTCATGAGCCTCCTTCTTCGACTCGCACTTCTGGCGCCTTTCCTGACTGGCTCCGTCTACGGTCAGCAGCTCATCGGCCTAGAGATGGATGACGGCGAGATCTATTCGATCGACATGCATAGCGGACTCGCTACCCAGATCGCCACTACGAGCGTGGACAAGCATCTTTGGCTCTGGCATGCATTAGCGAAGGACAGCACTGGTCGTCTCTTTGGCAGCTATGATTTCTTAGCCTCAGGCGGAAGTGAGATCTACGAGATCGATCCTTTGACGGGTCATTGCACATTGATCACGACCTACCCTCTTGTCGGCGTTGTCGGGTTGGCATTCGGACCTGGGAATGTACTCTACGCCTTGAATGACCCTACGGCGGGAACCGCTGGGTCGCGATTCGATCTGCACAGCGTTGATCTGGTGTCAGGAACTGCAACTCTCATTGGAAACACGGGGTTCACGAATCTTGGAACTCTGGCCTATGGACAAGGCACGCTCTGGTCTTACGGTGGTTCAGGAGTCGGGCTCCTCCAAGTCGATCCGATTACTGGCATAGGCACGGACGTCAATCCCGGCTTCCAAGGACCGCTGGACTTTATGGAGGGCCTCTGCGTCAGCGACCACGGCGTGTTCTACCAAGTGGACACCCAACTCTGGATTCAGGACGCCATGACAGGCGTTCCGGCGCTCGCCGGTCCACTCAACTTCCCCGGCATTCTCGGTGGCATCGAGTACCTGCCCGGCCCAACTTCTCCCTTCACCCTCGGCACGCAAGGCTTGACCAACGGCCCGATGGGCTTGCAGGTCTGGGGCGCCACCCCGCTCGGCTCCGTCGTGCTCCTGCGCGCCCAGGGCGGCGGCGGGCCGAGTTTCGTGCCCGGCGGCAACCCGTGCGCCGGCACGCAGCTCGACCTCAACGGCTCGCGCAGGCTGCTGGCCTTTGCGCAGGCCAACGCCGCCGGGCGCGTGCATCTCGGACCGCTGTTCGTGCCCGCCGCCGCCGCCGGCCTCGCCCGGCTGCAGGCCCTCGATTTGGCCACCTGCGCAACCAGCAATCTCGCGCGCGTGATCTATTAGCCGCCTAGGCGCGCACGAAGCGCGGGTCCAGTTCCTCGCCGCGCAGGACCGTCAGCACGTTACGCGCCGTCGTCAGGCACAATTCGCGATAGGTCGACGCGGTCAACGACGCGACGTGAGGCGTGATCAGCACGCGCTCGCTGCGCAGGATCGGATCACTCGCGGCGGGCGGCTCGGGATCGAGCACGTCGGCGGCGAAGCCGCCGAGGCGTCCGCTGGCCAGGGCCGCGGCCACCGCGCGCTGATCCACCAGCTGCCCGCGCGCGGTGTTGATCAGGCAGGCGCCGGGCTTCATCAGCGCCATTTCGGCGGCGCCGATCAGGCCGCGCGTGGCCTCCGTCAGCGGCAGGTGTAGGCTGACGAAATCGGCGCGGCTCAGCAGCTCGGGCAGCGGGAGCATGGCGTGCTCGCAACTCAATCCGGTGCGCTCGGCCACGAGCACTTCTATCCCCAGCGCCGCGGCGATGCGCGCCACGCGCTTGCCGATCGCGCCGTAGCCGACGATGCCCAACGCCTTGCCGCAGGCCTCGTCGCCGCCGTAACTCCCGCGCTCCTCCCAGCGCCCCTCGGCCACCGCGCGCGCGCTCTGCGGCACGCGGCGCGTGAACGCCAGCAGCAGCGCGATGGCGTGCTCGGCGGTGGTCGCGGTGTTGCCGCCGGGCGCGTAGAGCACCAGGATGCCGCGCGCGCGCGCCGCGTCCAGATCCACGTTGTCCACGCCGACGCCGGAGCGCGCCACCACTTTCAACTGCGGGCAGCGCGCCATCAGCGCCGCGTCAATGCGCCCGCGGCCGCGCGTGAGAATCGCCTGCAGGCTCGCGTAGGGCAGATTCGGGCCTGGCGCGTTCGGCTCGACGGCGCGCGTCACTTCCCCCGCCGCGGCCAACAGAGCCTCCGCCTCGGGATGCAGGCTCTCGAGCAGCAGGACGCTCACTGCGGGTCGCGATGCCGGCCCGGCACGGCGACGTAGTTGCCGACCGCCGGGTCGAACAGGCTCTCGTCCAGTTCCGCGCGGTCCACCGGCGCGCCCGGCGCGCTGGATATCTCCACCAAGTTCCCCGACGGATCGCGGATGAACATCTGCAACTTGCCGTTCGGCAGGCGGCGGATTCGGCCCCAGACCTCCACGTCCAGGGCGCCGGCCGCGCGCGCGCGGCGGAACACGGCCATGAAGTCCGGCACCACCACGCAGAAGTGCGCGCGCAGCGGCCGCGCGTCCTTCATCTCGTTCATGTGCAGTTGCTGGCCGTCGTTGAAGCGGAAGAACTGGGAAGGAAAGCCCTGGTCAGGCGTCGGGTCCAGCGGCAGGCCCAGCACGTCGCGGTAGAAGGCCACCGCCGGGCCGAGCTCGTCCACCAGCAGGTTGACGTGATGGATGTGAAAGTCGCGGCTCATGGTTTCTGCGCGTACTTCGCGATCACGGAGGGATCCAAGTCCAAACCCCAGCCTGGGCCCGGCAGCGGCGCGGCGAAACCGTTCTTCGGCGTGAGGTCCTGCCGCGGCAGTTCACGCAGCAGCGGATTGCCGCCCATCGGCCATTCGACGAAGATGCCGGCCGGACTGGCCGCGGCCAGCGTGAGGCCGGCGCTGTAAGAAATCGCCGAGCCCCAGCAGTGCGGGGCGAGTTCGCGCTGATGCGCCGCCGCCAGCGCGCTGATGCGCAGGCCTTCGGTCAGGCCGCCGCAGATGGCCAAGTCCGGCTGCAGCACGTCCACGGCGCCGCGCTGGAGCAGGTCGAGGAATTCGTGGCAGGTGGTCTCGCTTTCGCCGGCGGAGATGGGCGTGGTGCTGGCGCGCCGCACCTCGGCCATGCCGGCGTGATCGTCCGCCGACACCGGCTCTTCCAGCCAGCGCAAATTGAATTCGGCGGCTTCGGCGCAGAAGCGCTTCGCCTCCGGCACGCTCATCGTGCCGTGCGCGTCGGCCATCAGCGCGAAATCGGGCCCCAGCGCCGCGCGCGCCACGCGCACGCGCGCCACGCTCTTCGCCACCGAGCCGTCCATCGAGCCCATGCGCATCTTCACGCCGTTGAATCCCTTGCGCAGATAGCCCGTCAACTCTTCGGCGATCCCATCCACCGGCGCCCAGCCGCCACTCGCGTAGGCCGCCACCTGCGGGCGCACCGCGCCGCCGAGCAGCGCGATCACCGGCTGATTCAGCGTCTTGCCCAGCAGATCCCACAGCGCCAGATCCACGCCGCTCATGCCGCAGACGTGCAGGCCGCGCCGCCCCAGCACCGGCAGATTGCGGCCCAGCCGCTGCGCCGCCTCGGCGCGCGGGCCGTTGTACAGCAGGCTCCACAGGCGCTGGATGTCGCCGGCCTCTTGGCCGATCAGGCGCGGGCGCAATTCGCTGCGGATCAGCGCCGCGAGCGCCGCGCAGTCCGCCGCGCTGCCCACGCCGGCTTTGGCCTCGCCGTGGCCGGTGCGGCCGCTCTCGTCCGTGACCGTCACCAGCACGGAGTCGAAGCTGCGAATGCGCCCGAAATCGGACACGTGCTGCACCGCCGCCTCGAGCGGACAATGCAGCCAGACCGCCTCGACCTCGCGGATCTTCACTGGCGGATCAGCGGCAGCAGCGTCTTCGCGGACTGCACGTACAAGGACGTGTAGTACTCCTCCGACAGCAGCGAGCTGCCGTGGTCCTGGATGAACTTCAACTGCTCCGGGCTGATGTCCACCGGGTTCTTCTCCACCTGATTCTTGTACGGCGACACCGGCGTGCGGTCCACCGGCGCCACGATCTCCAGCGTCAGCGCGCCGTCGTAGCCGATTTCCTGCAGCGTCTTCACGACGCGCGGCCAGTCATGATTGCCCTGGCCCGGCGCGAGGCGGTTGTTCTCGGCGACGTGGAAGTCCGCCAGCCGCTTGCCCACCTTGCGGATGGTGGCGAAGAGGTCCACTTCCTCGATGTTCATGTGGAACATGTCGAGGCAGACGCCGCAGTCCGGCCCCACTTCCTCGGCCATCCGCAGCGCTTGATCGCCGCGGTTGATGAAGTAGGTCTCGAAGCGGTTGAGCGGCTCGATCGCCATGCGCACGCCGCGCGGCTTGGCGAAGTCGTAGACCTCCTTGAGGCCCTGCACCACCCACTTCCACTCCTCCTCGGGCGTGGACTCGGCGACGATCTTGCCGACCGTGGCCGGGACGATGGTGATTTCCTGGCCCTCCAGTTCGTGGATCATCGTGACCACGCTCTTGACGTAGTCCACCGACGCCGCGCGCTGAGCCGGATTCTTCGCCGCCAGGTTGCGCTCGCCCAGTGTCAGCGTCACGCCGCCCCAGCAGCGCACCTTGTGCTTCTTGAGCGCCTCGCGCGAAGCCTTGGTCGGAAACTGCTTGGGTTCGCCGCTGATCTCGATGCTCTCGATGCCCAGCCGGGAAATGCGGGCGAGCGTCACCTCGAGAGGTTCGGCGCGCATCCAATTGTGAGTGGAGATGTGCATGAAGGGTTTTCCTAGTTGACTTGCATTTCGGCCAGCAGCGCGGGCGCCGGCCAGACTTCGCGCATCAGCCACAGCACGTAGCGGATGTCCACGCAGATGTTGCGGCTGCGCTCCGGGTTCCACCCGAAGTCGCCGGCCACGTTCTCGAAAACGCGGTCGAAGTTCAATCCGACCAGCCGGCCTTGCCCGTCCACCACCGGCGAGCCGCTGTTGCCCCCGGTCGTGTCGGCGTCGGACAGGAAGCAGACGCGGAGATCCCGCGCCGCCGGGTCGCGCTCGACGGCGGCCAGCACCGCGTCCGGCACGTCGAACTCGCCGGCGCCGGTGTGCTTCTGCAGCATGCCCGCCACGGTGGTGAAGGGCAGGTGCAGCACGCCGTCGCGCGGCTCGTAGCCGCGCACGCTGGCGATGCTCACGCGCAGCGTGCTGTTGGCGTCGGGATAGAAGCGGGTGCCGCGCCACAACTCCTGCGCCTCGATCCACAGCGCGCCGGTCGTCAGACGGCGCCCGGCTTGCGCGTCGCGGAAGGCGCGCAACTCGTCGCCTTCTTCCTTGAGCGCCTCGGCCAATCCCTTCCAGCCGTCGGCGTTGCCGGCAGCCTCCCAGCGGTCGAAGCCGGCGACGCGCTGGCCCTCGGGCAGTTTGCGCGCCTCGCCGACGACGAACTCGGCAATCGCCAGATCGGCGCCGGCGGCGGCGCCGTTGCGCAGCGCGGCCAGGCCCAGCAGCTGGCCGAGCATGAAGTCGTGCTCGATGCGCGCCACCTCAGCGCGGTCGATTTCGATCAACTCGTCGAGCACCTTGCCGAAGCGCCGCGCGCGCGCCGGATCCGCCGCCACCCACGCGCGGAACTCGGCCTCTTCGCGCGTCTTGCGCGCGACGGTGGCGTTGCGCCCCAGCCCGAAGACCTGGCCGTCGGCGTTCTTCTTGACGTTGGCCAGCGACTTGATGGCCGTCGCGTGCTGCAACTCCTTCGCCGGATCGCCGGCGGCGTCGCGCTCGTAGAGGGAGATGATCTCCGCCAGCATCCGGCTGCGCGTCGGGAATGTGTAAGACTCAGCGGCTTCGACCGCCAACGCGGTGGCGTAGCGGTTGGTGCGGCCGGGATAGCCCAGCACTATCACCAGATCCTCTTCCTGCACGCCCTCGGTGCTGACTTCCAGCCAGCGCGTGGGCTCGTAGGGCACGTTCGCCTCGGAGTACTCCGCGGGCGCGCCGTCCGGCCCAACGTAGGCGCGGAAGAAGCAGAAGTCGCCGGTGTGGCGCGGCCAGATCCAATTGTCAGTCTCGCCGCCGAATTCGCCGACGTCGCGCGGCGGCGCGTAGACCAGGCGCACGTCGCGCAGCACGGTGCGGCGAATGCGCCGCCAGGCGCGCCCCTCGAAGTAAGACACGACGATCGAGCTTTCGAAGGGACCCTTGCCCTCTTCCTCCAGGCGCCGCCGCTCGGCCTGCACCGCGCGCCAGCGCGCCGCCGGATCTGCGCCGGCCTGCTCGGCGGCGGCGCGGATCTGCGGCGTCACGTCCTCCATGCCGCGCACGAAGGAAACGCTGTAGCCCGGCGCGGGAATTTCTTCTTCGATCCGGTTGGAAACGAAACCCTGCTCGAGATAGTTGCGCTCCACGGTGCTGGCCGCGCTGATGGCGGCGAAGCCGCAATGATGATTCGTCACGATCAAACCCTGCGGACTGACAAAACTGGACGAGCAGCCGTTGATCTGCGCCGCCGCCGTCAGCAAGCCCTCCTCGCCGTTCCAGATTTCCTCGGGTTCCAGCTCCAGGCCGCGCGCCTTCAACGCCGTGAAGTCCAGGTGGCGGATCTGCTCGGGCAGCCACTGGCCTTCGTCGGCGCGGGCGGCGCCGCCGCGCCACGCCAGCACGCCCGCAGCGGCGGCCACGGCCAGGCAGGTCAGCGAAAGAGGCGCAAAGCGGCGGCGCAGGCGGGCAGGCATCGCCCGACATGGTACGAGCGAGCGCGGCCCTACCAGCGCACGATGCCGCGGCCGGGCAGGCTGAGTTGAACCTGCGCGGACCGCATCTGCAGGTCAATCCAAGCCTCCTGCGCCTCCACGGCGGCGGCCCGCTCCAGGTCGGCGCGGATCTGCGGGGCGAGCGTGCCGTAGTTGATGCCCATCTGCAGCAGGAGGTTCGGATCCTCCACCTCCGCCATCATCGCGTTGTAGCGGGAATAAACCTCGTCCTCGGTCACCTCGGGAACTTCGGCGCCGAAGGCCTCCAGAATCAGGCGCTTGCGCAACTCGCGCTCGACGTGGGCGCGGACGCCGTCCGGGCCGATGCGGCGCTCGAGCGCGGCCAGCACCTCGCCGGTGTTGGCGGCCATTTCCGCCTGCAGATGGTCGAGCTCCGCGGCCGAAAGCTCCGGCCAGCGCGCCTCCGCCTCCTGCAGCAGCACGATGCCGCGCACCAGCGGCGTGAACAATTCCTGCGGCTGGGCGAAGAAACTCTCCGCCGTCGGCGGCGCGCCGTCGCGGGCCTGCTCCGACCAGTGCTCGACCCAGAGTGGCAGCAGAAAGCCGTGCACCAGCACCGGATCCACCGCGCGGCCATTCACCTCGACGCTTACCGGCCCGGGCAGATCGGGGGCCTCCCACAGGAAGCCCCCGGACTCTTCCGCGTTCTCAGCCTTGCCGCAGGCGCCCGCCAGCAGGAGCGCGCCGCCGGCCAGGCATCCGGCCCGCCAACCCGAATGCCGCACTTAGTAGCGGTTCTTCTGGGCGTTCATCACCGACGTGTGATTCTGGTTCGAGCAGTTCTCGTTGTAGTTGTGGAAACCGCCCAACGCGCCCGTGTCCAGCACGGCCTGCATCGTGCAGTTGCCGTCGCAGCAGTGCTGCAGGGTGTAGGTGTGTCCGATCTCGTGCTCGAGAATGTTGCCTTCGAAGCTCAGGTACTTCTTGATCAGCAGGCGCGGCAGGCCGATGTAGGCCACGCCGATCGCGCCGCCAGAAGTCGAGTCCGCCGACCAGGCCTGCATCATGTCGGTGCCGGCGAGGCCGTGCTCGCGGTAAGCCTCGTCGAGCAGCCCGACGATGTCCGCGGTGTCCACGGAATCCCACAGCGCGCCCTTGGTCGGCACCATGTCGATGCCCCACTTGGATTTCATGGACGCGTCGGCGATGTTGACTTTGCCGACGATGTAAGCCTTGACGTCGGCGATCGAGGCGTAGAGCGCGCGGAATTCCTCGTCCACCGGATTGTTGGTCGAGACCGCGGCGCGCACGTTGTTGCCGGAACCCTGCGCGTTGATGAAGCCCTGCTGCAGTTGCTGCTTGGCCTGGTTGTTGGCGGCCTCCACGGGCGACAACTTGCGGTCGAGCTGGAAGCGGTGGCCGTCGCGGGTCGTGAAGACCTCGTGCGCGAAACGCGCGTCGTAGGCGGCGTAACTGGGATAGTCGTCCGGGCTGGGCAGAGCGGCCCACACGCCGCCGTGGGAATCCACGTAGGGTCCGGAGGTGTCCTGAAGGGCGCTGGTCGCGGCGAGCGTGAGGAGTCCGAGAGCGGAGAGCAGAAGGGTCTTCATCATGGTTGGATCCTAAGGCATTCTACCACACAATGTCCTATGCTTGTTTCTCGGCCGGAAGGCGCACCAGAACTCCCTCCCCACGCGCCGCGGGATCGAAGGCCAGGCGCAGCAGGTGATCGGCGACGAAGGGGATGGAGTTGAAGGCCTCGTCGCGCTTGAAGGCGAGGAAGCGCTCGAGGTCGGGAAAAACCTCCGGCGACTGGCGGCGGATCAGGGCCTGCATGTCCGTGTCCACGATGCCGGGCGCCACCGCGAAAGCGCGCAGGCCGCGCCCCGACTCTTCCAACTGCAGGCACTCGGTCAGCCGATCCACGGCCGCCTTGCCGGCGCAGTAGGCAGCCCACCCGGCGTAGCCGCGCCAGGCGGCGCCGCTCGACACGTTGATCAGCACGCCGCCGCCCTGCGGCGCGACAGCCTCTTCGAGAAAGGCCTGACAACCGTGCAGCACGCCGAACAGATTCACGTCGAGGTGCCGGCGCAGATCCTCCGGCCGCAGCGCGCGCACCGGCGCAATCGGTTCGAGCACGCCCGCGTTGTTGATCCACACGTCAATGCGGCCGAAGCGCGCCACCGCCGCGCGCGCGAAGGCGCGCACCGCCGCGGCGTCCGTGACGTCCAGGCGGCGCGCGAGCACCGTCGCGCCTTCCGGGAGGGCCGGCGCTGAGCGCGCGCAAAGCGCAAGGCGCAAGCCGCGCTCCTGAAAATTTTTGGCTATTCCCGCGCCGATGCCCCGACTGGCGCCGGTGATCACCGCGACTTTATCGCTCAGGTCCGGTAGTGCCATCCGTACATGATAGAATGCGCAGCAGCATCAAAATTACTTTGAAACGCGCCGGAATTGCCGCCGGCCTTGTCATGGCTCTGCTTCAGCTCTGGCCCATCGATCGCAGCAACGCGCCCGCCTCCGCCGCGCTCGCGGCGGCGCCGGAAGTCGAAGCCATTTTGCGCCGCTCCTGTTATGACTGCCACTCGACCGAGACGCGCTGGCCGTGGTACTCCTACGTTGCGCCCGTCTCTTGGCTGGTGGCGAAAGACGTGCGCGAAGGACGCAATGCGCTCAATTTCTCCGACTGGGGCCGCCTCGATCCGGCGCAGCAGGCGAAGGCCGCGCGTGAGACTGTGCACGAATCGGCGGAAGGCGAGATGCCGATGCCGATTTATCTTCTCACCCATCCCGGCGCGCGCCTCTCCGCCGACGAGCTTGCGATTCTGCGCGACTGGGTCGCAACGGTTCCCGGCGCTCAGGTTGTTGGCGATGAGGATTGAGCCTGCGGTCATGCTGGCGCCGATGGAAGGCGTCACGGATCCCTGCTTTCGCGGGCTGGTCATCGAGACCTGCGGACCGGAGGCGCTCAGCGCCGTCACCACGGAATTTCTGCGCGTCACCGGGCATCCGCTCGACCGGCGCCGCGTGCTCGAGCAGATTCTTCCGCACCGCTGGCCCGAAGTGGCGCTGGGCGTGCAACTGATGGGCAATCACGCGGCCATGGTGGCAGCCTCCGCCGCCATCGCCGCCGACGCGGGCGCGTATTTCGTGGATCTGAATTTCGGCTGCCCCGCGCCGCGCGTGTTTCAACATTGCGCGGGCAGCGCGCTGCTGGCGGATCCCGCGCGCCTGGAAGGACTCGTGCGCGCGACGGTGCAGGCCTGCGCGGGCCGCGCGCCGGTCACCGCGAAAATTCGCGCCGGCATCCAGCATGACGACGGGCTGGTGGAGATCGCGCGCCGCATCGAGGACGCGGGCGCGGCGGCGCTGACGGTGCACGCCCGCCTGCGCACCGACTCCTACGAAGTGCCCGCGGTGTGGGAGCGCATTGCGCGCGCGAAGGCCGCCGTCGGCATTCCCGTCATCGGCAACGGCGGCGCGGAGACGCCGGAGCAGGTCGAGCGCATGCGCGCCGAGACCGGCTGCGACGCGGTCATGATCGGGCGCGGCGCGCTCGCCGATCCGTGGATCTTCCGCGCCCTGCTTGCGCGCGCGCGGAACGAAGACTTGATGCCGCCCTCCGCCGAGGCGCGCATCGAGTGGATCCGCGCCTACGCGCGGCGCATGGAGGACGGCGGCGCCACCGCGCGTCAAGCGCTGGGCCGGGCCAAGCAGACGCTCAAAGCCGCGGCGCGCGGCGGATTCCTGCCGCCGGACGCGGTGGCCGCGAGTTTGCGCTGCCACGCGCTGGACGAAGCGCTCGCCCTGCTGCAGCCGGCTTAGGCCGCGCGGTCGGAATCGCCGGCCGCGTCGGACTCGAGCCGCATCTGCGGATCTTCGTTGTTCTTCTCTTCCTTCTTGCCGCAGGAAGAGGTCAGAGCGAGAACCAGGAAGGCTCCCAACAGCACCAGCACCGTTTTGCGCATGGGCCCCAGTCTAGGCGCACAACCCGCCGCTTGCACCTGCCCCCCACAACTATTTAGCATTGTGCCATGGCCAGCGCAGCGCGCTTCGGATTCGCCGCTTCGGCATTCAAGCCGCAGGCCGGCGGGCTGGGCGGCGAGCTGGAGGGGCGCATCACCAAGGCCCTCCCTCCCTTCAAGGAGATCCTGGCGGCTCCGCTGCAGGTGCAGGAAGACGGGAGCAGTCTGAGCGCCATTTTGAACTCCGCGGAGCGCGCTTTCGACCTGGCCGTGGCCCTCCAGGAGGCCACTTGGCCGCTCAGCCTGCGCTTCACTCTGGCGGCGGCGCCCCTGGCCGGCGCCGCGGCCCGCGACGAGGCCGTGCGCGCCCGCGCCCAGAAGCTCTTCAAGGGCATGGAGCGCGGCGCGGTCTTGCGCTGTGAACTCCCCGGCCGCAGCGCCGAGGAATGCCGGCTGGCCGACGCCCTGGCGCGCCTGCACCGCACTCTGACCTCCGATTGGACCGAGGGCCGCTGGCAGGCGGTGCGCTCCTATCGCCGGCACGGCCGCCAGGCCGACGTCGCCCAGGAGCTGAAGGTGACCCAGCAGGCCGTGAGCCAGATGCTGCTCGGCGCGCGCCTGCGCGAATTGAGCGCCGCCGAGGAGGCGATGCGCGCCTGGCTCGCCGAGCCGCGCCGCACCACGCTGTGGCCGCTGAAGATGCGCGGCATGGCGGGCGCCGAGTCCGGGCCGGCCTGAACGGGCCAGAGCGACTAGAATCTTTCGCCCATTCTTCGGGCTGCGCCATGCCCAAAATCGAATCCACGCCTGAACTGGTCGCCGGCGTCTACGCCCGCACCCGCGCGAATCTGCAGATCGTCCGCGCGCGCCTGAAGCGCCCTCTGACTTTGGCCGAAAAGATTCTGTACGGCCACCTGGAGGACGCGCAGAAGCAGGAATTGGCGCGCGGCCAGGCCTATCTGCTCTTGAAGCCCGACCGCGTTGCTCTGCAGGACGCGACCGCGCAGATGGCGCTGCTGCAGTTCATGAGCGCCGGCCGCGACGAGGTGGCGGTGCCCAGCACCGTGCACTGCGACCACCTGATTCGCGCGCGCAAAGGCGCCGGCCCGGATCTGCAAGTCGCGAACGACGAAAACCGCGAGGTCTATGACTTTTTGCAGACCGTGTGCGCGAAGTACGGCCTGGGCTTCTGGAAGCCGGGCAGCGGCATCATTCACCAGAACGTGCTGGAGAATTACGCGTTCCCGGGCGGACTCATGGTCGGCACCGATTCGCACACCCCGAACGCAGGCGGCCTGGGCATGGAAGCCGTGGGCGTCGGCGGCGCCGACGCCGTGGACGTGATGGCGGGCTTCGCGTGGGAGGTGCTGCAGCCGCAGGTCGTCGGCGTGAAGCTGACGGGCCAACTCAAGGGCTGGACCGCGCCCAAGGACGTGATTCTCAAACTGCTGGGCTTGCTGACGGTGCAGGGCGGCACGAACCGCATCGTCGAGTACTTCGGGCCCGGCACGGCCAGCATCAGCGCCACGGGCAAGGCCACGATCTGCAACATGGGCGCCGAACTGGGCGCCACCTGCTCCGTCTTCCCCTACGACGCGCGCATGGAGACCTATCTGCGCGCCACGCGGCGCGCGGCATTGGCCGATCTGGCGAACGCCAACCGCGACTTGCTGGTGGCGGACGCGGAGACCGCGGCCGATCCGCAGGCGCACTACGACCTGGTGGTGGAGATCGACCTCGACGCGCTCGAGCCGCAGCTGGTCGGCCCGCACACGCCGGACCTGGCGCGGCCCGTCAGCGCCATGGGCGCGGCGGTGAAGCAGGAGAACTATCCGGACAAGCTGTCCTATGCGCTGATCGGATCCTGCACCAATTCTTCTTACGAGGACATTTCGCGCGCGGTGGACGTGGCGCGACAGGCCAAGAAGCGCGGCCTCAAAGTGGCGGCGCCGCTGATGGTGTCGCCGGGCTCCGAGCAGATCTACGCCACCATCGAGCGCGACGGATTGATGAAGGAATTGCAGGACGTCGGCGCCGTGGTGCTGGCGAACGCCTGCGGGCCCTGCATCGGGCAGTGGCACCGCGACGATCTGCAGCCCGGCGAGGGCAACACCATCGTCACGTCCTTCAACCGGAACTTCCCGGGCCGCAACGACGCCAACAAGGAGACGCTGGCCTTCATGGGCTCGCCGGAAATGGTGATGGCCTATGCGCTGGCCGGGCGCATCTCCTTCGATCCGCAGAAGGAAGGGCTGACGGGTGCGGACGGCAAGGATCTGATGCTGGCTGCGCCTGCGCCCGCGCCCGAGGTGCCGCCGCAAGGTTTCGTGTTCCAGGAAGCCGGCTACGCGCCGCCGCCGCCGTTGGCCGAGCGCGCGCAGGTGTCCGTGAAAGTGGCGCCGCAGTCGGAGCGCCTGCAACTGCTCGCGCCCTTCGCGCCGTTCCCGCTGTCCAAGTTCGCCGGCATGGCGCTGCTGCTCAAGGCCAAGGGCAAGTGCACGACGGACCACATCTCCCCCGCCGGCAAGTGGCTGAAGTTCCGCGGCCACCTCGACAACATCTCCAACAACATGTTCACGGGCGCGGTCAACGCCTTCAGCGGCAAGGCGGGGACCACGCGCAATCCGCTCACCGGCGCCGCCGCCGAGCCGATTCCGACGGTGGCGCGCGCGCTGAAGGCCGCGGGCCGGCCGTGGGTGGTCGTGGGCGA
Organism: uncultured Planctomycetales bacterium; assembly: GCA_964453755.1. Lineage (GTDB taxonomy): Bacteria > Planctomycetota > UBA1135 > UBA1135 > UBA1135 > JAQBVK01. Next base: position 5,517 of record CAYVPL010000011.1, on the reverse strand, counting down.
CGAGAACTACGGCGAGGGCTCCAGCCGCGAGCACGCCGCCATGAGCCCGCGCCTGCTCGGCGCCGCGGCGGTGATCGTGCGCTCCTTCGCGCGCATCCACGAGACCAATCTGAAGAAGCAGGGGATGCTGCCGCTGGTGTTCGTCAGTCCTGCGGACTACGACCAGGTGCAGGAAGCCGACACGGTGACTCTCGAAGGCCTCGACCGCCTCGCCCCGGGCAGCGCGCTGACCGCCACGTTCACGCACGCCGACGGCAGCAGTTTCCGCGCCGCCCTCAAGCACAGCTTCAACGCCGAGCAGATCCTGTGGTGGAAGGCCGGATCGGCGCTCAACACGCTGCGCGTGGGCCACTAGCGGCCTGCGCGGGTTCTCAATTCACAATTCCCGTGAGATGAACCTTCTCCAGGACCCACTCGCCATCGTCTTGTAAGATGAGATGGCAACAGCGCTCCTCTGAACTGAAATATCCGGTGCTGACGTTCACCCAGACGGTCGCAGAATTTCCGGAGTCGAACAGAACTGGGCGCCAGTAGACGAGTTTGCGCATCGATTCAAGGCCACTCGGGTCATTCCGGTAGAGCAACTTTCCTGAGGACTGATCGGACTCGGAATAGAGCAGATCGGCGTGCTCCTGCAGTTTGGCAATGACGATCTGCGGAGTTGATGCCCAGCGGGCCGAATGCCCCTGATGGTCGCCCTCCCTGGAACGGTCCTCCTGGAGGCGCCCATACTCGAACTCGAGCGCGGGAATGCAGAGCAGGCCGGATGCACCCGATTGGTTCCGTGGGTTCCAGGCCACGGTCGTGGCTGCCTGCAGGATCCGGAATGCAACCTCATCCGATGCGAGCGGACGCGGAGCCGGTTCAGGATCCTGCGGCGCCGCCGCGCACGCGGACGCCAGGGTCAATACTGCCAGCATCAGGAACCGCATCATCCTGCATCAGTCTAGTCGCCAAACAATGGCCGGATCGCTCTTCTAGAACCCCCCACCCAGCATCAGCGAGCGTGCGATTGCGCCCCGCATAAGGAGCGGTTGAGCCGCCGTAGGGTGGCACGGAACTTGCATTGACAACGGATTGTCTCCCTTCGGCAGCGCAGGTTCCCGTGCCTTCTCCGATTCAGCCCCTCTCTCGATTCGCTCCCTCGTCATCAGCGCCTCGGTCGCGAGTTTCATTGCCTTGGCGCTGCAGGTCTGGTCCATCCGCCTGCTGTCCAACCTGATCTGGGATCAGTTCGCGGCCACCATCGTCGCAGGCGGCTTGGCGGGAGGCGCCGCCGGAGCACTCTGGGCCGGACGGCAACACAGGCTGGCCCGAGACGCCAGTCCTCTGCGCCTGGATCGAGGCTTTCTGCTCCTTGGCCTTGGCCTGCTCGGCTATTGGCTTCTGCTCACGCAAGTCGAGTTCGATCTCTTCCGCGCATTTCTTCAGCACGATGGCCGGAGCCTGCTCGAGCTCGCCGCCCTCCTGACCGTGATCCTGCTGATGGCCGGAGTCACGGGGTGGATTCTGGCGCACACGCTTGCCTGGTCCGGCACCCAACTTCGGCTCGTTTACAGCGCCGACCTCCTCGGAGCCGGGGCAGGAGTCGTGGCGGCAGTTCTGTTCGGCGGCCGGATCGGTCCGCTGCAGGGAATATTGTGCTTGAGCGCGGCGGCGCTTCTGAGGTCGACGCAACTGCACTCCTGGAGTGAGGGAATCCGGGACAAAGCGCGCGCCCGGCTGATTTCCTTGGGCATTCTTGCGATCCCACTCGCACTCTGGGGGCGAGGAGATCTGCACTTCCCGGAAGGCAAGCTGCTCCATGGACTCGAGCCCTATGTTGACCGCACCGTCTGGGATCCGGCTGTTCGGATGGACGTGCTGAATCTGGCGCAAGGTCATTTCCATGGTTCCGGCGGCATTTCGAACGCGACGCCGAAGGACGAGATGCCGTTTCGCCTCGTGCTCCAGGACGGAGGCGCCCCGACGGCCATCCTCGGCCTTGACCATGACGACGTCGAGCAGAGCGGAGTGTGGCGCAAATACCTGCAGGCCGCCCCCTTCTCCATCCTCGACCGTCCCCGAGTCCTCATTCTCGGTCCGGGCGGCGGCCTGGAGATCGCGATCAGCGCCCACTACGGCGCGGCCGCGATCGAATGCGTCGAAATCAATGCCGGCCTGATTCGTTTCTGCGAGCAGGAATACGCCGAGTTTCAGTCCGGACTCTGGAGCCGCCCGGAACTGACGGTGCACTGGGGCGACGGCCGGCACTTCCTTTCCCGGACGAGCAACGAATACGACCTCATTCTCATGTGCGGAGTCGACTCGTTCGCGGCCGGTCCTGGCGGCATGAGTGCGGCAGTGGAGAATTACTTGTACACCACGGAGGCGGTCGAAGCGATGCTCGCATGCCTGAGCGACCGGGGGATCTTGGCTGTGACCCGCATGCGGCTGGATCCGCCGCGCGAGTCGTGGCGCCTCGGCGCGACGCTGGCCGAGGCGCTCGAGCGGCGAGGCGCGGGCAATCCAGCTGCATCGCTCCTCATCCTGGAAGGTCCGCCGAATGGGGCTGGAATCCCTTGGGCCATGATGTTGACTAAGCCAGGAGGCTACAGCGCGAGCGAGGAGAGCCGCGTTCGATCCTGGGCCGAACGGATGGGCCACGGCTTGCTCTTCGCTCCCTCCGTCGCCTCACCCACCATCTACGATTCTTACCTGCGCGGCACTTCGTCCTGGCGAGCGGCATTCATCCAGGACTATCCCATGGACGTCCGGCCCGTCTCTGATGACCGGCCATTCTTCTTCCTCACCACCCGCCCTCGTGAACTCTGGAGCCGCACTCTCGATCTCCTCCAAGGTTCCGGTCCGGCTCAGGAGGCCGACCTCCGCAAGGGTCCCATGCCCACCGGTGTGCTGACCGGAGTGGTGATGGCGGGACTCGTTCTACTGCTGGCCGCCCTGCTGCTTGCGTGCTCCTTGATGGGAGCGAAAGCCGCTCCAGGAACCCCTCCGGCGCACTCCTGGCTGTTCTTTGCTCTGACCGGCTCCGGATCGCTGCTCGGAGAGATCGGCCTGTTCCAACTCGGAACCTTTCTCCTCGGCATGCCCTTCCTCGCCGTCAGCATCGTGCTCGCTGCCATGTTGTTGGGCGCTGGATTCGGAGCCCGTCGAGCGGCGCGAAGTCATCGCGCGGTTGCAGTTGCCGCGGGCCTGATGCTCCTTGCAACACTCGCGTGGGCATCCAAGCTGAAGTTCGGCCTGGCACCGCCAGGTCTTTGGCTGGGCGTAGTTCTCCTGGCGGGATTCAGCGCCTGGTTCGGATCACTCACGGGATCCTTCTTCCCGATGGGATTGCGCGATTTCACGGGACTCCAGGCGCCCCATCGCAGAGCGCAGGCCTTTGCCGTCTCCAGCGCCTTCTCCGTTGCGGGAGCGGCCGCCGGTCCGGTGGTTGCCATCATGTGGGGAACCCGCGCCCTGCTTGGGACCAGCGCCTGCTTCCTGCTTGGCGCGGCAGTCTTGCTCAACTCGCGTCGCTCCAACGTCGACTAGGCCGGGCGAACGCGCGCGATTCAGCGTGGGTTACGGTCAGAACGCCCCGCCCAGCGCCAGCGAGATGACCGGGCCCAGGTCGAAGGTCTCATCGCCTTCGCCCAGAGTGTTCTGCGCGAAAGGCATTTGCACCAACAGCGAGCCGGCGAAGCGCGCGCCGTGCCACTCGGCGCCCAGGCCAGCGTAGCCCGCCACCCAGCCGGTGTTGACATCGGGCACCCCTGACCACTCGGCCTGACTGGAATAAACGCCGGTCAGCGTGCCGCGCAGATGCCAGCCGGAACCGAGCGCGCGCCCGATGCCGCCTGACAAAGTGAGTTCCCGCGGCGCGCGATAGTCGTGGCGGTTCTCATAGAGCGGAATCCGCGCCGCGGCATAGGCGCTGCCGGACCACTCCGCGCCGAGCAGGCGCGCCCACGTGAGCTGCAGCAGCGGATCCACCGTGCCGCTGCCGAACTGCACGTGCTCGTGCGCGATCGGATCGCCATTCGCGTCCACGGCATAAGGATTGGATTCGGTCTCGCCGATCGGCAGCGTGAAGCCGGCCGCGAACTCGAGACGATCGTCGCGCGCCAGCGCCCCGCGCCACGCGCGCGCGCCGGTCACCTCCAGATCGCGGACGCCGCTGAGCGTGGCGTCGGGATGGTGCAGATCCAGATTGCGCTGCATGGTCTCCTGCTCATCCGGCGTGGCCGGATCCACCAAGCCCACGCTGGCCTGGCGGTCGCGCACTTCCCACGGCAGCTTGATGCGCCAGGCCATCCCGTCCGCGACCTGGTATTCCAGATCCAGCACCGTGCGGTACACGTCCATCTCCACCTCGTGGCGGTGCAGCGGCGCCGGCACGCTGCCGCCGCCGGGGCTGACGCCTTCCGTCTCGAAGTGGCTGCCGTCGTTGTTCAGCGCCACGGCCTCGCTGAGACGGACCATCCAGCCGCCCTCGCGCGCCCATCCTTCCATCCCCAAGGCCGGACCGACCTCGAGCCGGGGCCCCTCGGGCACCGACATGCTGCTTCAGGCCGGTCATGAACCCTGCGCCGGCAGCACGGCCGTCAGCGCCGCCCACGCGAGGATCGTCACGGCCAGGGCGCGCAGCGGCTGCACCGCAACATCCTAAGGAGTCGTCCGGCCCGAGGCCCTGAGTAGAATCCCCCGCCATGAGCGAGTCACCGCGCGTCGTCGTGATCACGGGCGCCGGCACCGGCATCGGCCGCGCATGCGCGCTGCGCTTCGGGCGCGCGGGCTGGCACTGCCTGCTCGCCGGCCGCCGGCGCGACAAGCTGGAAGCCGTGGCCGCGGAGTTGCGCGCCCTGCCCGGCGCCGCCGGCGCGACGGTCGAAGCGCTCGACGTTGCCGCGCCCGGCGCGATGAGCGTGGCCATCGAGCGCCTGCTCGCGGCGCGCGGCCGCGTGGACGCGCTGGTCGCCAACGCGGGCATCAATCCGCAGCGCGCGCCGGCGCACGAGACCAGCGAGGAGCACTGGCGTGAAACGCTCCGCGTGAACCTCGACGGCGTGCACCGCGCCGCCACCGCCGTGCTGCCCGCCATGATGCAGGCGAAGCGCGGCGCCATCGTCGCGCTGGGCAGCGTGGCCGGTCAAGTCGGCATGCTGGCGCGCGGCGCGTACGGCCCGTCGAAGGCGGCCGTGATCGAATACGCGCGCAATCTGGCGCTGGACTACGCGCCGTACGGCATCCGCGCCAACAGCGTGTGCCCGGCCTTCGTCGTCACGGACATCAACCGCGACTGGCTCGCTTCGCTGCCGAAGGCGCAGCACGACGCGCTGGTGGCGAAGCATCCGCTCGGCCTGGGCCAGCCCGAGGACGTGGCCGCGGCCGTGCACTTTCTGTGCAGTGACGAAGCGCGCTGGATCACCGGCGTGGATCTCTCGGTGGACGGCGGCTACACGGCGCAGTGAAAAAGGAAGGGGATTTATATACTTGACTCCCCGGACTGGCTAGGTAATAATCTACCTAGCCATG